>JBKPAC010000100.1:0-70509 GCA_046726175.1 Acidobacteriota bacterium | reverse complement strand
TCGTTAGTTGACGCAGGCGGGCGAGACGCCCGCGCTCCCAGTATTCTGTCGAACGAGTATGAAGACTGATACTAAGGTTTTGAAGTTGGTGAAGCGTGACGAACCGCTCGAGAACGGTCCCGGAATCGACGTCGTTGAGCTAACGGAGCATCACGGTCTGACGCGAACGCAGATGCTGAACGCGTACCGGGTGATGTTCCTTTCACGCCGGCTCGATGATAAGGAGATTCAACTCAAAGGTCAGAGCAAAATATTCTTTCAGATCAGCGGAGCCGGTCACGAGGCCGTCCTTGTTGCTGCCGGAACTTTGCTGAAACCTGGATACGACTGGTTCTATCCCTACTATCGTGACCGAGCCCTGGTGCTGCAGCTGGGGATGACGCCAACTGAGCAACTACTCTCCGCGGTCGGCGCTGAGAGGGATCCAAACTCACACGGACGGCAAATGCCTTCTCACTGGGGACATCGTCGGCTGAACATCGTCTCGCAGTCTTCACCTACCGGCACTCAACTCTTACAGGCAGTCGGCTGCGCCGAGGCGGGTTATAGATTCACTCTAATCGAACAGCTACGCGGGCGGGTACTTAACTTCCACGAAGATGAAGTGGCTTACGTATCGCTCGGCGACGGCACTACCAGCGAAGGCGAATTCTGGGAAGCTTTGAACACCGCTTCCAATCTCAGATTGCCGGTGCTGTTCTTAGTAGAAGATAACGGCTACGCCATAAGTGTCCCCGTCGAAGTCCAAACCGCAGGCGGCGACATTTCGAGACTCGTAAGTGGCTTCCCCGACTTATTCGTCGAGAAATGCGATGGAACGGATTTCCTCGAATCGTTGAATACGTTGCGCCGTGCGATCAAACATGTGCGGCAACGTCAGGGTCCGGCGCTCGTCCATGCAAAAGTAATCCGTCCCTATTCACATTCGCTGTCTGATGATGAAAAGCTCTATCGACCGGATGAGGAGCGAACACTTGATGCCGAACGCGATCCGGTTAAGCGCTTTGGAGCGCTCTTGATTGAAGAGGGCCTGGCTACGCAGGAAGAGCTTCAGCAGATCAAAGACGAAGTGGATCGTGAGGTCAACGAGGCCGCGGATATCGCACTGGCGAGCGCTCAGCCTGCTCCGGAAACCGTGACTCGATACGTCTTTTCTCCGGATGTCGACCCCACGAGCAAAGAATTCGACACGGAAGAGAACGTCACGCTGTCAGGCAGTGCTGGAACGATGGTGGATCTCATAAACCGGACGCTGCATACCGAAATGGCGCGGGATCCGCGGATCGTTGTCTTTGGTGAAGATGTCGCCGACTGTTCTCGCGAGGACAATCTCGGACGAGTTAAGGGAAAAGGCGGAGTCTTTAAAGTCACTGCGAACCTGCAGCGCAAATTTGGTAGCGCTCGAGTTTTCAACTCACCGCTTGCGGAAGCAAATATCATCGGCCGCGCGATCGGCATGGCAACTCGCGGACTGAAACCTGTAGTTGAGATTCAGTTCTTCGATTACATCTGGCCGGCGATGCATCAGATTCGCAACGAACTGGCCTTGTTGCGCTGGCGCTCGGGCAACGAGTGGAAATCACCTGTCGTTATTCGCGTTCCAATTGGCGGTTATCTCAAGGGGGGCGCGGTCTACCATTCCCAATCCGGAGTCTCAACGTTCACGCAGATTCCCGGCTTGCGAGCTGTGTATCCTTCAAACGCGCTCGATGCCAACGGCCTACTGCGTACTGCAATTCGCTGCGATGACCCCGTCCTGTTTTTCGAACACAAGCATCTCTACCGCCAGGCGTACAACAAGTCGCAGTATCCACCCGACGATTTCATGATTCCGTTTGGGAAAGCCAAGACAGTTCGCGCCGGCAAAGATCTGACGATCGTCACCTACGGTGCTCTGGTGCAACGTTCTCTGATTGCCGCCAAACAGGCCGAACAACATGGAATCAGCGTTGAAGTGATTGATCTGAGGTCGCTTGTTCCTTATGACTGGAAAACTATTGCTGAGTCAGTCAAGAGAACAAACAAGGTGATCGTAGGGCACGAGGATCCTCTGTCGTTCGGTTTCGGCGCTGAGATCGCCGCTCGGATTGCGGACGAATTGTTCGAGTACCTCGATGCTCCAGTGCGTCGCGTTTGCGCCCTGGATACGTTTGTTGCTTACGCTCCACAGCTCGAAGACGCCATCCTGCCGCAGGCCTCAGACGTCGCAAAGGCGATCGTGGAAGTTCACAAGTACTAATAATCCGCCGATTAGGCAGATTTTAGCCAAAGTGCGAACGCGAACAGCTACGATACAGTCATGTATTGTTCCGCATCGTGAGTCAGTGCAGCGCAAGGAACCAGCACACATACCATCGCTGAATTTTCATGTAACTCGGTTAAACCGAAGCTGAATCTTCACCTTAGCTTTTCAACCATCTCAAACAAATAAACTTTGCGACACGGATTGCACGGCCCTGTCATAGGTAATGCACAACGGCGGAATTAGGCATAATCCTTGCGCTTAGACTCCTTGCATTAGTCTGCAGCCTCTCCCCAGAGAGCTCAGTCGGATTGACAATAAGGAGGAATAAGGCATGAAGCACGCAGTTACAGTTTTGGCGGCGATTGTTCTGAGTCTCGCTACCGCCGCCGTTCAAATCCAGGCTCAAACACCAACAAAAACAACAGTCGTTCAAAATCCTGACGGAAGCTATACCGTAATCGAGATTCCGGCAGGCAAAGAGATATCAGTCACACTTATTCCGACTCCACCAACATCGGGCACCGGCGTAGCGACGATAATGCGCGATGACACTGGTACAAAGATTAAGTTGCACCTGACTGGTGTACCAAAGGACGCAACAACGATGACGCTATATGCCATAGACGATTCGGGCGCTATAACGTCGCTCGGTCCTGTGGTTATCGCTAATGGTATGGGAGATCTGACGACAACAACCCCACTAACAAAATTCATGTTGATCACTTCACCTGAGGCTTCACTTACCACCTACGATCCGAAAACCAGAGTTTACTTCCGTAGCACGGTGCCTGAAGGGCTCGCCGTCGTTCCGCGGGTAGTGGATCCTGCTGGCGAGAAAGTCGCCGCCACCACCAAAGAAGTGGCCGCGGTAAATACGTATGAAGTCCCGCTGCTGGGGATACCTACGTTCAAGAAAGGCGACGACACCAAAATCAAAGTGAATTTCACAGGTGCTTTGACTGGTGCAAGAGCCAACGTGTTTATCACTCCTCGGAAGGACGGACCGACAGAGGTAAAAGTCCGTTTCCATGAGTTGAAGGACGCACCCGCAGGGAAAGTTAATATCCTCTGGGCAACTGCTCCGGATGGGAAGTTTCAGAAGCTAGGCCAGATCGTAAACACTGGCCAGCGAAATGAGGCTGAGATCAAAGCCGAAACGAGCTTGCCGGATTTTGGGTTACTTATCACGATGGAAGACGCAGCTAACATCGGCGTCAGCCCCGTCGGACCCCGGGTGGGAGACTTCGTGATAGTGAAGTAGGACATTGCCACACCGGGTTGAGAGGCCGCCCTTTGGCGGCCTTTTCTTTGATAAAGCTAAGCCAAACGGACATTTACCATCCCAATTCACCTACCTATTTACCCACCCTTGGCCATTGAGTTAATATAAGACTCAGCCGGAGTTGCCGACGCAACTCCTCTCCCGATGGGCAATTAAGTCCTGAGCCCGACAATCAATGAAAAGTTTACTCAGTTTTCTGGTAATTAACGATTTCAGTTTCCCCGGTTTAACGATATGTACAAGCGATTTCCCCCTCTCCCTCTTTTTCTCGCAGTTTTTCTCTGCTCAATAACGGTCAAGGCACAGTCGAATCTCCCCGAGATTGTCCGTCAGGTAAAGCCAACCGTTGTAGCTATCACCACCTTCGACTTCTCAGGCGAAGCCTTAATGACCGGCAGCGGGTTCTTTGTCCGCCCCGGGCAGGTCGTCACGAACCTGCACGTGATGCGGAACGCATCGCGAGCAGAAATAAAGACGCTTGATGGCAAAGGTAGGACTTACGCCGTCACTGGCGCCGTGGCGGTCGACGATGAAGGCGACCTGGTCGTTCTGGGCGTAGACATGCCAACCGACCGTAATCGCAACGTTGAGTTCGCGCCGGCCCTTCCCGACGAAGGCGAACAGATCTTCGTCGTCGGCAATCCGCTCAAGCTTGAGGGTTCGATCAGCGACGGAATTGTTTCAGCCGTCCGCGAAGTGCCGAACGTTGGCCGCATCGTTCAGATCACTGCTCCTGTCTCGCATGGGAACAGTGGTAGCCCCGTGTTCAATATGAAGGGGCAAGTAGTCGGCGTTGTTACCGTAAAAGTCACGAACGGTCAGAACATCAATCTGGCAATTGATTCCAGCCGAGTCGAGCAACTCGCTCCAGGAAGGCTTCGGGCTCTCACAGAATTGCGCCGTGATCGAGCTTCCGACCTGGCAGACCCGCCTTATCGGAACGGCCTCGAGTCGCTTTGGCTGGGTAACTACGACAACGCTCTTGGCTTTTTCGAAAACGCGGTGAACAAGAACCCGCGACGAGCTGACGCATGGATGCAGGTTGGATACTGCAAAGTAAAGCAGGGTAAGAATGTCGAAGCTATTCGAGCGTACCAACAGGCATTGAGGCTCAAACCTGAATCGGCTGATCTGCGAAACAAGCTTGGCGATGCGTTTTACTATGCAGGCAGGCTCCAGGAAGCGATCACGTCGTACCTGGAGGCGGTGCGCTTACGGCCGGACAGTGCGGACGGATACTACAATCTGGCGATCGTTTACGACGATCTAGGTGATCGAGAGAACGCCCAGCTCCAGGCGGATATGCTGCAGAAGCTGGATGAGAAGCTTTATCGGAAGTATCTGACAGAGAGACGGTAGGATTTTAGATTTTTGATTTTAGATTTTAGATTTGCAGTTCTGGTCGGAAATCGAAAATCGACAATCAAAAATTGGAAATTCCCTCAGTCTCCGGCACTGCCAGTAAAGACGTCGGCGTTGACCGCCTGAGGATTTCCTAACACCACGAAGCGGATGTTGCGCATGTACTTTTGGGACACACGCTGCACATCAGCGGGTGTCACAGCTTTCAGGCGCTCGATCACTTCAACAGAATTGCGCCAGCCTCCACCCAGTATCTCGTACTGGGCAAGATCACCTGCCTGCGCCGCGTTGGTTTCCTGTCCCAAATAATAGCTTGTCAAATACTGAGCAATGACTGCCTGAATCTCCTGCGCGCTAATCGGCTCGCGCTGTAACCGCGCAATCTCGTTCAGCATTACTCTGACTGCCTGGTTTGCGTCCACGGCAGTCACATAGATCCCGCCACTGTTCGCAGCTTGTGTTCGCAGAAAAGCATCGGGCGCATACGAGAGATTTCGCTTCGCGCGAACTTCTTCAAACACACGATCACGCAAGATCGAGCTGGCAATCCGCATTGCGTCCATGTCAGGTGATGTAGGTGACGGCGCCGTGTACAGACCTTGAATGTAATTCGTTGGTAGCGCCCGCGGAGTCACTTCAACTGTCGACCTATCGAAAGCAAGCTGAGGCATTGGCTCAGGATGATAGTTTCCGCGCGGCAGTTTACCGATGGTTGATGCGACAACATCACGCACCTGAGCCGGGTTCAAATCTCCGACAA
Source organism: Acidobacteriota bacterium (assembly GCA_046726175.1). GTDB lineage: Bacteria > Acidobacteriota > Blastocatellia > Pyrinomonadales > Pyrinomonadaceae > PSRF01. Next base: position 64,860 of record JBKPAC010000100.1, on the reverse strand, counting down.
TCACAAGCAGCAAGCGCGAGGTCTCCATCATCTTCTGGTGATAACGGCGCAGATCATCCGGAGTTATGCGGCTTAGGCTCTCGGCTGTCCCTTCTGTTCGCACGAGGTACGGATGGCCGGCATAAGCGACTCGATCCTGTAAGCGTTGCAGATAACTGTCCGGATCGTCGTTGTCGTCGCGCCGAGACGTCACCTGGCGTTGCTGAATCAATGCAACGTCTTCCTTAGAGAACGAAGGATTCAGGATGACGTCAGTGAATATCTGCCACGACTTGTCAAAATTCGGACGCGTGCAGCGCAACGACAGAGCCGAATAATCGGGATTGATTCCGTAGCTGATCAGCGTTCCCATTCGGGCCAGATCACTGCGCAGCCGTTGCCGAGGGAAATTCAAACTGGCTTCAGACGCTACATCTAGCATCAGCGCCTCGATACCCGCGTTTTCAGCCGTGATGTTTCTCGAGCCGCCGCGTATGAACAACCCAGCCGCCACAGTCAAACTTCCTTCGCGCTTCTTTACCAGAACCTTGAGCCCGTTTACGTCGAACTCGCTTACGAGCGCAGCCTGCTTGGCGACGATATTCTGCAGCGCTTGAGTCTGTTGTAGCTGCGTGGCGAGTTGTGCATCGGCCTTCCGCGACGATCCTTCCTTGCCCGACGCATGCGTTTGAGCAATCGCTGCCGATGATTGCAACACCAGCGCAATTGCGAAAAACAACCCCGCGCACCACGACGACACCAATCGGCTTATTCCACTATCTCTTTTCATTGACCTATTAGTTCTTCCGGTTGAAGTTTGATCTTTTCCTGCGCCTCTGGGGACAACAATACAAGGCCGACGTGTGGCTTGCCTTGAATGTAGGTCGTGACGTAGCGGCTGATGTCAGCTCTCGAGGTTGCGCGCAAACGACCCAGGTACCCGCGAAAATAATCCAGCCCTGTTGAAGCCCACCAGAAGCTCAGCGTATGAGCATAGTCACTCGTTTTTTCCCGGTCATAGAGATCGTTTGCTTCCAGGATGGCCTTCGAACTTTCGAGCTGTTCGTCAGTGAAGTAGTCCTTGTCATTGAAATGAGCTACCTCATTGTAAATAGCCTTCAGCGCACCGTGAGCGTTTTCAGGCGTCGTCTGCGCTACGATGGCGATTGGACCAACGTTGCGTTGCGTGTAGTAACCAATGCTGACTCCTGCTACCAAACCCGTATCAACCAACGCTCTCTGAAAGCGGGAGTTTGGTTGGGTCAAGATATAAGAGAAGACATCCGCAGCGTAGGTCGCCGCATCGTCCTTTCCAATCGATGGTCCGTGCCAACCAATATTGATAATCACGTTTTCGACAGGTTGGGTGATGACGGCGCCTTCACTCTTTGGCAACGGTGGATGCTCTACCAGTGGAAACTCAACAAAGGGATCTTTCTCGCGCCTTGGCCAATCGCCAAAGAACTCCTGAGCCAACTTAAATACATCGTCCGGAGTTACGTCTCCTGTTACCACCAACGCCGAATTGTTAGGAACGTAGTAGCGCTGCTGGATCAGCCGCATCATGTCGGTTGAGGCGGCTGAAACCGTCTGTCGATTTCCCAGGGGACTTTTCCGGCTTGGATATTTGAAGAATAAGCGGTTGTTCATCTCCTGGTTAAGGTAGAAGAACGGATTGGACTCGTTGCGATCGATCTCGCCGATTACCACCTGCCGCTCGCGTTCGAATTCGGATGAATTAAAAAGTGGATACCGGGCGGCATCTTTCATGAATTGCAGAGCCGTGCGCAGGTTTGGACTCGTCGTCGTGAAGTAGTAGTTGACAACTTCTTCCCGCGTCGATCCGTTGTAGGCGATTCCGAGCTGACCTATAGACTTCAAATAGTCTTCTTGATCCGCGATAGCCCGGTTGGCCTTGAAGAACATGTGCTCGTAAAGGTGAGAAAGACCATTGAGCTCGGGAGGCTCTGTGTAAGAACCGTTCTTTACGCCCAGCTCAATCGTGACGAGCGGCACCGCATGGTCCTCCATCACGATAACTTCAAGACCGTTAGTCAAGACGCGGTTGGCGAGCTTTACTTCAGGCAGACGAGCAGGCGCAGCGGCCGCCGCTCGTGGTTTCGCGGGAGCTCTACCGGCCTTTTGCGGCAGCGCAGCGGCCGCCGGTGTAGCCTGAGCAATAAGACAAACTGTAATTAGGAACAGTAATAGACTGCGTTTCACAAAAGACTCCGTAGCGTGCTTCACAGGTGTTGTACCAACAGTGTCAGTGGGCGAACGAGTTCGATGTCAGAGGAAACGAATTAGATGTCAGCCGCTGTAGGCTTCGTCCTGCTCGATCTTTGACAGTACCCAATCAAACTCTCCTGAGGTTATCTTGCCGCCGCAAAATTCACAAATGCCGCTGGCATTCACTTTCAGCGGAGCTCCGCAGTTCGGACAATTGAGATCCACCTTAGCCGCGGCAGGCTTTGCTGTCTTATTTCGGATAAACGTCCAATATTCGCTCCAGCTTCGCAGCCGGTTGCGCGAGCCGCTGACTACGTTCCCGGATTGGTCAATCGTGTAGTCGTAGCCTTGCGCCCAGATCCGAACAGTGATCGCGTGATAGAACGCATCTTCCTGAACCTTGACGGGCTGCATTGCGACAATCATGAGCTGGTCCACGATATTGCGCAGACCCTGCCGTTTGTATGCGTCAATCCAGTACTGATGCATTTGAAAAATATTATCTGTTTCGTGGGGGCGGGCTCGTTCCCAATTCAAAGACGACCATGCTGACTGCAACTCGTTGAAAATCAAGCGAGCGCGCTCTTTGAAAGTTTGCCACGTGAATTGCGGATTATCGCGCTCGAACTCGGCCGCGATGCTGGAAAAATTAGGCTGCACAATGCTGGGCAGATCAGTTCCCGCTTCGGGAACGTCTGAAGTCAGCAGTGGTCCGCGATCTTCGCTGCTTAGCAGAGTGATGCTTCGCACGTACCACTGAAACTCGCCGTTCTCGATCTTCTTGTGACAGTACGCACAGGCTCCAACCGAATCCTTCTCCAGAGGCGCGCCACAACTCGGACAATGGAGCGCTGTAGCCGCGCCCGGCGGCAGCGAAAGCCGATCGCGCTTCCGCTCGAGATCCCAGCGTTCACGCACGTAGAAACTCGTTTCCGATTTCTTGCCGTTGGTGCTCAACACTTCCGTGTAGTTCGTTTCAAACAGCAAGCCAATCCTCACTACCGGAGAATCGAGGCCATCTACGCCGGTCACTTTCATCGAGCCGACAATGATTCCTTTAACCTCGTGCAGTCCCCTCGGATTGCGTTGCAATAATGCGTTTCTTGCGGGGCCACTGAAGTACGGAGAGAATTCGTCGAGTGCTGCGACGCCCCGACCTCGTGCTTCGTGCGCTTTGCTGTACAGCGCGTAAGCGAAATCTGTGAAGACAATCTCCGAAAAGTTCGGGTCAAACTTGCGCAGGTGCGCAAACTCTCGCGCTACAGTTTCCGGAGGGCGGCAGTGCTCGAGCTGAGTCGACGTTGCGGCTGCCTTGGAAGAAAAAATTTCAACGCCCGCCGCAGCAGCTCTTCCCCTTCTGGCAAAGAAGTAGATCACGCTTGCAACTACGATGATGTCGAGAGGAATTCCGATGATTGGGTATTCAATCGTTAGATAGAGTAGCAGGCGAACCAACTGAAAAAGTATCCAGATGATTGCTCCAGCATCACCACCGTGATCTCCGCCGCCATCACCGCCGCCATACGAGTGCCCGCCACCGACGCGGGCAAAAACGTCTACCGCAAACAGTGAGAGCAGCAACGCAATTAATGCGGCGGTCGATAAACTTTTCCTTAGACGAGTTAACTTCATTCAAATTCAAATCGCGCCAGGTCCGGCAGCTCGTTTGGATTCTCTCCGGTCGCCGGAAGATGTTCGACAAGCAACTTCCCAAGCTTTTCGATTGCCACTTCCAAAGACTCAGGTTCAGGATTCGTGCCGGCCTGCTGCATCTCAACCAGTAGTTGATTCCACTCAAGCGAAGGAACAGCCTTGAGCACTCCTCGATCAGCAATCAGCTCGAGCCTTCGTTCGAGTAATGACATGTAAACGAGCAGCCCCATCTCTGAACTGGTATTCGCGATACCAGCATCGTAGAACATCGCGGCCGTGGATTTTCGCACTGCTTCGGTGCGAAACTTTGAGCCCGTAAGAAGGCGACGCAAGACGCTGCTCTTCGACGAAAGATATGCGCCGGCAATAAACAAAATAATTACATCGACGACGAACCAGTAAGGGTGGAACTCCCACGGTGAGAAGACGAGGAACAGAAGTCCGGCGAACGCGAGGAGGGCGCCAAGCAGATAGTCGGCGTGTCGATAGTGATCCGAGCGAGCTCTGACAACAACCACCAATTCCGCGTTTGTATTATTTTCGATTTGGGCGATACGTTCGGTCAGCCTTTTACAAAAAGACTGATCGAATCTGGTGTTACTCATGTCGGGTGGTGGTTTCCGGGCCTTGGAGGATTTTGCACAGAGGAATTTTCACGCAAAGACGCAACGGAAGCAAAGACCCAAAGAAGTTAGACTTTGCGTCTTTGGCCCTTTGCGTCTTTGCGTGAACTTTATTGCCGATTCTTTGCTTGCGTCAGCAGACTACGGGCCTTGAGTCTAAGCGCGGCTCGGTACGGGGCGGCTTCAAGTTTTGCGGCGCTGGTGGACCATATCACCTTCGGCGTTCCTTTTGCTATGACTTCTCCGGTCAAAAGCATGGAATAGCTTTTTCGATCGTTCGGAGAGTACAGGACAAGTCTGCGGGCCAGTCGCCGATCCGGTGAGTTGCTCCCGACGAATAGCACCTCGGGATAACTATCCTCGTCAGCGTCCAGCAACTCACTGGTCCATGATGCGTGCCGAAATCCTTCCGCATCGAGCGGACCACGCGTCGCGACCTGGTACTTGCCGGATCGCTTCTGCATTACGAAGAAATGCGATGATCCCGACTTCCTCGCATTCTGAATTGCGACGATCGCCAGACCCGAGTCAGTGTCGACCAGTTGAACTCCACTGGCTCGACCATTCGAGACCTGGGCCACCTTCTTACGCGCAGCCTCGGTTGAGAGTTCAATTCGTTCTGTGACCACTTTGGGAACAGGCTGGAGTGGTGCCGCGTCAAGCACTTTTGCGGAGGGTGCAGGCTGCGGCGCCGTGAACTGTCCTCCCGACATCGATGCTAGTGCACCCTGGCTCTGCAGAGCTGTCGCACTCTCGGTCGTGTAATCCCACGCGAACAGCCCGGCACTGAAAAGCAACACTAACGCCAGCGGAGCGCCGATACGGAACACGAGATCGCGTCCGGAAGTCAGCGCCGCGACAGTCGACGACAACGGTTCAGTGTCCGGCAGAGTTCGTTCAGGATGTGTGAGGCTTCTCGCCAACATGAAGCGAGCATCAGCTGCTGTGCGCGGTCGATCCTCGGGACGCTTCGCGAGCAACGTATGAACTGCAATCGCCAGCGATCGCGAAACATCTGGGCGCAGTTTTGGCAACGGAGGCGCAGGAGCAGTTGCTTGCTTCACCATCACAGCTGACGGCAAAACATCAATGAATGGAGGGCGTCCGGCGATCATCTCGTACAACAACACGCCAAGGCTGTAGAGGTCGCTGCGCGCGCCGACTCGGTGGCCCAAACATTGCTCGGGAGACATGTAGCGAGGAGTTCCAACGATTTTGCCAGAACCAGTACTAGCGTGTGTGGCAGTGGATTCGGCTGATGACGCGAGCACCTTAGCAACGCCGAAATCAAGCACGCGCACTCCTTGTTCGCTGAGCATGATGTTAGACGGTTTCAGATCGCGATGAACGATTCCCAGTCTGTGCGCCTCTCCGAGTACCTCGCAAATCTCAATTGCAATTTTGACAGCGCGTTCGGGAGAAAACTGGCCGTCGCGGGCGAGTGCCGTTGAGAGTGTCACTCCCTCGACAAACTCCATAACTATGAAATGGCGACCATCGGGCAGGCTGCCCGCGTCGAAGATCATCGCCGCGTGCTGGTGTCGCAGACGGGCCATCGTACGCGCTTCGCGCAGAAATCGCTCAGTGACGTCAGGGTCGCCCGCGAATTCACTTCGGATGATCTTGACGGCGACGGGCCGTTCCAGGCCCAGGTGCGTGGCACGGTAAACAGTTCCCATGCCTCCAGTTCCGATTTCGCACTCGATACGAAACCTGCCTGCGATAAACTGGGGGACATTCATGATCTACCTCTTTCGGGAAAAAGGCTTTGCGTGCCAGGCGAGGAAAAGCACGCATCCATGTGCAACTGTCCGGAGTTTGTCGAAACTTTTAGGGGAGAGCGACTCGCTCAATTCTACGAATGGGACGGGGGTAGTGTAGCACCTTTGAGATTTAGGGGGAATCCTCACAAGGCCGGTCACGCCCATTGAGACGCGGTTGACCAGCGTGATCCAGCGTTACTATCATCGCTCGCGCGCATGCTCAAAGACCTTTGCCTGGTGTCAGTCTTCATTTACATTGCGTCGCTCTTTTCATCCATCCCCTCGAGAGGGGCAGCAGAACCGATTAAGCCCGCTGCACCAACTTCAACCATGACCATTGCTACGAAAGCAGATACTTCAAAAGATGACCACGTTCCGTTTTACGAGGCGCTTGCGAAAGCCCTCAAGAAACGGAAGATGAAACTCGAAACGATTTGTCCTATTAACGATCCGGTCGCGCATCGTGTACTTGAAGATTACGGCGCGATGTTTATTGCGGACAAGAAAGTGACGCCACCACCGTTATGTGTGTTCACCAGCGAAGACCAGGTAACGAATTTTCAAAACAAGGCAGGCTATCGCACGGAACATGTGGGATACGACGATGTCGAACTGCAACCCGCAGCGATGAAGGAATTGCTGAAAGCGCGTGAAGATGCCTTGAAGGAATCGCTGGATATCACTCCTCGTGACGGAGCTGAAGCAGGTCGGCGGAATTACGACGATAGCGTGCGTCTCTGGAATACGAGGTTCGAACCAGCGCTCGAATACTGGTTGGGACAACAAAGATTGACAGGTGAACAGGTCGATCGACTGAAAACCTTGCCCCTGGGCCAGCAGGTTGCCGAGGTACTTGAATTGGAAAAGACTGGAATCTTCTTCAGCAAAGATCTTTCCAAATCGATTCTCTACTCGATAGCAGCACCGGGAACATCACAACATATCGCTATGCTCGCGTTCGACGTGAATGAGTTTGAGAATCCGCGAGTCAGAGAGATTCTTGCGAGTCATGGTTGGTTTCAGACGGTGTTGAGCGATCTGCCGCACTTTACATTCCTGGGTTTAAAAGAAAAGGATTTGCCAAAGCGCGGGCTGAAGAGTGTTGAAGTGAATGGGCAGGTGTTTTGGATTCCGAATGTAGCTGAATGAAAAAGACTGACCTAATCGCCGAGATCACCGCCACCTACATAAAGCACGGGTGGGAGCTGAAGCGCGTGCTGCTGACGGCTGAGACGGCCGACGAATTGTCCGGAGTGATAGAACTGCTATCTAGCAGTGTGAAGCCGGAGTTATCAGGCTTCGACGCGTTGTGGTTCACGCGGGCCTCGCACGGAGGCGCAGAGGCGTGGGAATTACGCCTCCTGGCCGAAACACCGTACGCGTTGTTCGAGCGAATTGAACCCACTGAGCGAGATACAAGAGACGCTATTCTGCGGGATATGGAAACGAGAATGGCAGAATATGTTTCGGGTTCTTAAGTGCGCTATTGCCTGCCGAGCTTCACCGGAATCTTCAGTTTTTCAGTCCCACGATACACAGTGATGTCAACCGTCGTGTAGGGGAGTGTCCGGCGAATTCTGGCTCGGAGTTCCTCATCCGTCCGAATCGGCGTGTCCCCAAACTGAACGATGATGTCATCCGGCTTGAGTCCGAACAGATCTGCTGGGCGGCTTGGCTCAACTCTTTTCAACTGGACGCCAAAAAGTTTTGTGCCTTCAACTTCGACTCTTTCCCCACCGTTGTACCCAAGGTAGCCTTTGCCTTCCGGCCGCCGTTCGAAAGCTTTCGCGAGCCTGTCGCCGTCGTCTCTTGAGATCGTGGTGAGCTTGGTGGTCTTCGTCTCACCGTCTCGGACGTAGACAACATCGACAGTCTTTCCAACTGGTGTGTTACGTAGCAACTCACCCATCCGGTCGGCGTCCTCAACATTCTGTCCGTCGTAAGTCTTGATTATGTCGCCGCCGATGAGTCCCGCCTTGTCGGCAGGCGAATCCGGTGGCTCAACATCGTCGAAAGTTACCCCGGCTTCGCTATCTTCAAAACCATCAACTCCAAAGAAAGATCGCGGCGTTGCCGACTGGACTATGCCGGGTGGGTTGAATGCGCGGCGCGGAGCAAACAGAGCTGTGAACACGCCTGCCACGAGAAAGAAACCCAGCAAACTTAGAAAAATCCAAGTCATGCCGCTGACCTTGCGCTTCCGCGCTAGGCACTTGCCCGACTGTGCGGTCACACCAGCACTCGACAGGCCGTATGACGTCACCAGCGGGTCATGCCCGGCTGTTGGCCTAACCCCTGCCGGATGTTGCCCATTCGGAAAGCGTACCGTTTCTGTATATTCGGCAGCTCCTTCACCGAGCCGGTAACCGCAGTTGCGGCAAAAGCGCAGCCCGCTAGGCATCGGCGTGTGACAATTCGCACAGGACGTCACGTTTTGTGGCATAGACGAATCGAGAGGAATTCCGGGATTCTGCGACATGAGAATTCACCCAATCATGCAGGGTAGGTGCGATTGTGACAAATGCCTATCGGCTACCTACTCGCGTTTAGTTTCTTTATTTAGCCGGCACAACGACAAATCTTTGACCACGCAGGTCATTGGGCTATACGCGAAAGCCAGGCTTGTGGTTGCATTCCGGTCACAGCCTAACCGATGCGAAAAGGGAACTCAATCCAGGTTATTGCCGATTTGGCGATTGCCGATTTTCGATTGCTGCCCTCTGGGGCAAATCGAAAATCGGAAATCGACAATCGGAAATTGCAGGACCCGACTCGACCCAGTAAGGTTCTGACGGCTTGTAGACATCCGCGCCGGCAACGTGCAATATCTGATGTGGGAGTCCTCGGAACACTGATCGCGGAGGATCGGAAGGTGGAAATTAGCAAGGCCCTCGCGGCGCTTCAGCCGCTCTACGGTAAGAGCAATGTCGAGATAATTACGACCGACGGCAAGAGAGTGCGCGGGATCATCCGCAGTATGAAGACAACGCAGGCTTTAACGACTCCGAGCGTGAAGGTTGAATGCCCCAACGGCGAGATCGTCAAGATCCCTTTCCCCACAATCGCCGAAATCAAGGATCACAACAAATCGTGATTAATAAATCGTAAATTGTAAATCGTGGTGCCGTTCACGATTGTGCGATTCATGATTTACGATTCACGAGTTACGACGTATATTACGCCGTTCTGAAATTGTCATCGCACTCAGACTATTGAAGGAAATTGAACTTGTCTTTAATCATTGAGGACTTTGGTGGCCGCGTAGCAACTGTCTGGTCGGAACTTCGACCAGCAACCAGAGGGCTGGTTGAGCGCGCTTTGCAACTGCCCCACGGCTCTTCCCTGCCGACCCGAAATGTTCCTTACGACTCGTGTGCCGATCTGGAGCTCAGTCGTTTCCTCGCTACGCTTGACGATCAAGCCGCGGAAGCTGGCGATGCGGAACGGCAAACACGCATGCGAATGGTCGCCGACACATGTGCGTCGGTTCTCCAGGACAAGACTCAATCCGCTGAAGTATTCGTTCAACTGGTTCGCCGCGCCCGGCAACAGCGTGACTACAAACGGATCGATGCCATGGCAGATGCGCTCACCACTCGTTTTGCGCCGAGTGAGATTTGCGAACTCGCGCGATCTGAGGATTTATTCGTACGGGAACTCGCTAATGAAGCTTTAGCTCGCTTCCCAACTGCAGTCTTGATGTCGTTGCTTGGAGATCCTGTAGATATGGATGTGGCTCGAGATGCTCTCCGGCGGCAGGTCATTGAGTACGGGTCTGAAGAGGCAAGACAGATCGTGAATGCTCTTCAGAGCTTTGAGTGAATCGATTTTCGATTGCCGATTGTTGATTTTCGATTGTTGGTATCGATAAATCGAAAATCAGAAATCGAAAATCGGAAATTGTTCGGTTCTGACTTAATTAGTCCCTATTTCTTTAAGTCTCGCCACTACTCGATCAATCAACCAATTTGGCGTTGATGCCCCAGCGGTTACTCCGACTCGCTCGGCGCCTGCGACGTCATCAGGATTGATTTCTGCAGGCGTTTCGATCAGGAAGCTCTTCTCACACTGCTCCTGACAAACTGCGAGCAGCTTCACACTGTTCGACGAATGCCGCCCGCCGATGACATAGAAAACATCAACCTGCCCTGCGAGAGCTCGAGCTGCATCCTGCCGGTCACGAGTAGCTGAACAAATCGTATTTACAACCTGAGGTTCTGTGTCGGTCTTAGCGCGAACAGCCTCCGCAACTTCCAGAAATGTCTTTAGCTTGATCGTGGTTTGCGACACAACGAGAGGAGCACGGAGTTGCGGCAACTTGGCGACTTCATCGGCATCGCGAACGACGTAGGTATTGTCCGGTGCGTAGCCAACCACGCCGATCATCTCCGGATGGTCCGGATTACCGGCGACGACAACGTCTCTACCTTGTTTTGCAGCGCGCTCGGCAAGATGCTGCACCCGAGTCACAAACGGACATGTTGCATCGACGACTTTTGCGGCGCGCGCTTCGAGTTCTCGCTGGACCTGTGGAGTTACGCCATGCGCCCGGATAACTGCGATCGTGTCGCCATCCGCTTCGGCAGGAGAATCAATCGTCGAGACGCCCTTCGCTCCCAGCCGCTCCATCTCCTGTGCGTTGTGGATCAAAGGCCCAAGTGAACGGATAGGTCGGACGCCTTCATCCAGTGCGTCTTCCACCATCTCGACGGCGCGCTCGACGCCAAAACAGAAGCCATATTCCTCAGCAAGTAAGACTTCCATAGGCTGTTTTCAGTTGACCGGTTCTCCGGTTCCCTCCGTCGTTTTTGTTCGGCAAGCCTGCTGCCATTCTTCCCGCAGACGATCGCCGCCGGCCACGCGTTCGTCGATCCATTGGATTTCCTTGTCGGCGCAAGATTTCAGCGCGTTCAGGATGGACTTTTTTAGGTCGCCAAGACTATGTGCCACATCTCTCGGGAGCACGGCGTAGGAAACATCCCCGGCATACCGGGCGGCGTCCAGAAAGGCTTTCACGCACCGATCAATTGGCTCCCTCACATCAGACGTCTCTGGCTCCATGCCACACCTCCAAACTGCAAAGTCATTCTAGCACCTGTTCTACGAGGGGAGGAACCACTTCGTTCCCTGTTAGGGTTTAGCGGCTCATGGCGCAAGACGGTCGAGACCAGACGTATGAGGAGAGAGGAGAGACCTATTTATCATTCGTCGTTTGTCATCTCTCATTTTCCATTTCTTTCGTGTGAATTCGCGGATCGTGATGGACAATGGGATCCACGAATTCACACAAACCTGGCCCGCGAGATGAAATGAGAATGTCAAACGACCAATGACAAATGGGTTTTGAAACGCACCTCATTTGATTCCTACAACCATCGAATCCGGGCCGGAGAGATGCTCGACGCGCGTCTCGCGAAAGCCTGCTTCCCGCATCCACCCGGAGCAGTCTTTGCCTGTGTAGTCGAATCCACCCGGAGTTTCGATCAGCATGTTGAGGCTCATCAGCAGACCAAAAACATTTTCCTTTCGCGCGTCGTCAATAAGCGCTTCAAAAACTATCAAAGCGCCACCTTCGGGCAGAGCCCGATACGCCTTCTCCAACAACATCCGCTTTTGGTCCATATCCCAATCGTGAAGAATGTGACCCATCGTAATGACGTCGGCTGAAGGAATCTCGTCTTCAAAGAAACTGCCCGGCAGAAACTGAAGCCGATCTTCCAACTGATTCGTCTTCACGTACTCTTGAAAGATCGGGCCAACAACCGGCAAGTCAAAGTTGAACCCGCGCAGGTGAGAATGAGTAAGACATAACTCAACGAGCAGTCCGCCCTGGGCTCCACCCACGTCAACCACCGTGTTGTACTTGGACCAGGGAAACTTCGCGGCAATCGCTTTCGATGCTCCCATGCTCAGTCCTGTCATAGCACCGAGAAAGAGCCGCAAACGCTCTGGATCCCCATACACTGCTTCAAACAGTCCAGCGCCGCCGGTCTTCATCTCGTTCTGCGGCTGTCCGGTTTGCAGAGCCTCAGTCAACGAACCCCAGAACGGATATAGTCGCTCGTTCGCCATCTCGAGCATTCCACCGAGGTAGGAACGTTTATCGCGAACGAGAAACTGGTCGCTCTCAGCACTATTGCGGTACCGGCCATTCTCGCGCTCCAACATGCCAAGCCCAACTAACGCATCCAGGAAATCGCGTGTGCCACGCGGATGGAGCTTTAGTCGCATTGTCACTTGTTCGACGGTCAACGGATCTTTGGCGAGTTCTGAGAACACACCCAGCTCGATTGCGCTCAACAGTACTTTGGATCCCCAGAACCCGAGACCTATTTGCATGATTCGTTCTGGAGTAATAGCGGTTTGATTGGACAAGATTGATCTCTCCTGAATTGGATTATGGAGCTTCGACGATCTCTTTAACGGCGCGAACGCCAGAGACGAGTGCGCCCTGCATCCATGAAGGAAACAGAGACAAGTGCTCGCCCGCGAAATGTACTCTGCCCTCAGGCGATGACGCAAAAAGCAGTTCTCTGAGCCCAATGCCGGCCCACGCGCCTTTGGACCATTCATCCTCACCCCAGTATTTGCTGCAACCACCTTCGAACTGATCGCGAAGTCCCGGGTAGATGTTTTCCAGTTGGTCCACAGTTGAACTGATCCTGTCGTTCTGATTCATTGCGCCGATACGATCACCCGGTGCAAACCGAGCGTACGTCATTAAGATTCCTCGGCGTCCAGGTTGGCTCCAGGTAGGGTGCCAAATCTCCACCAGGTCTCTAGTCAAAGCAAACCCGTTAAGACCTTTGGCTTCCCAGAACCTCGTCCTGGTTTGCACGTACACTCTTGCGACTGAAACGTATTCGAGGTTCTGGATCAAATCCCGTTTGCGTTCTGAGAAGGTTGGCGGGAGTTCTATTCCTCGCAGCACGGAATATGGAATGGTGCAGAGAACGCGATCCGCGGTCATCGATTCGACGCGGCCGGCTCGTTTGAAGAATACACGCGCGCCGCTAGGGTCCTGTTCGATCCGCACAACCGCACAGCCGTAGTAGATCTTTTCTGACAACTTTTTGGCGAAGGCTTTCGGCAGCAGATCGCTTCCACCCTGGATCTTGGACCACTTCGTTGGGTTACCTCCAAGATCGGCGCCCAACGCATCGCCGAGAGCTTCGGTGAAACCGTCAATCCCGACTTCTCTGCGTGTGCCGCCATCGAATCGAAGCGATGACAGACGATTCGGGTACATGGGTTCGAGCGGCAGATTGAACAGCTTGACGTACTTGAGGGTTAGATTGTGATTATCGGGAATGCGAGCAGCGCCCGCCTCTGCGTAAAGCCCGTCGGAAAAATTCTCGCGGAGAGTATGAACGCGACCACCCGCGCGCATTCGCGCTTCGAGGATAGTTACGTCGTGGCCTGCCTGCGACAATTCATGGCCGGCAACAAGCCCCGCCAGACCCGCACCAAGAATCAGTACTTTTTTCCCTGGCGCGGAACAGCTGGTCGCCCGCGAGAAGAGTAATCGCGGCGCAAGCGAAGCTCCTCCCGCTGCCAGAACTCCATTCTTAAGAAACTGCCGCCGGTCCACGAAAATACACGAAATGACAAATGAGAAATGTCAAATGAGAAATGATAAAAGGATTTGATTCCGCCTTACCGCTCGCAGCTCTTTCGACTTCTATTTCTGATCATCTTCCGCTGACGAATTGTTGGCGCGTCGCGGAGGCGGAGCGTCACGCTCAGTATTCAGTGAATCGAAGTTCAGCGCCGCGTTGAATACCAGGAAGAAACTCCCCTGCGTTTGATGTCGCCACATCGGGTTGTTTGCAAACATCAAAACGTGTCCTTTGCCGACGGGCACATCAACTATCGCGGGTGCATTGGCCAACTCTGATGCACCGGCGAGCATACCGCTGACGAGCAGATTACGTTCGTCCGATGCAAATCTCAGCACCACACGAGGTCGCTGGGCCGGCGGCGTAAAGAAAGGACCGAGTTGCTGTCGTTGCTCATCGGTAATTTGATCTTCACCCGATTGCCTTGGCGGCGCCGGCGCTGCGAGTGGCATTCCCTGAACAATGTCGGGATCGTTTACACCACCGCGACCCGATGGACGTTGAGCAGCTGCACCACCAGCTCCTTCTCCGCCCCCGCCGCCACCACCAAATCCGCCACCTCCTGCACCGGTCGCGACCTGGAACAGTGGCGCCTGATTGAAATAGATCGGCAACGTCTCGTCATATCCGTATGCGATCGGACTCTTGCGGTCGGTGAACCGGGCATTGAATACAGAACCGCGCGCTTGAAGTTGGCGCGGCTCCTGAATTGAAACACCCGATGTGATGCCATAGTCGATCGGAATGCGCGAGTTGTTTGTAATTACCATGAAGAGACCACCGTCGGTCACAAACTTTTGCAAGTTCATCACCCCGGCGATTCCCATCCCTCCACGGATATCGTCGCTGGTATCGGGCGACATGCCGAGATTGGGAGTGACGTCGGTTTGTTTCCATGGAATCGGATCGCCACGCATGGGAATTCCATTGACGATCGCCTGAGCTGAACCACCGAGGGGCGGAAAGATAATTACGTCGTATTGGTCCTTCAGGTTGGAAGTGTTCCGCACAACCTGATCAGAAATATACGAATAGGGAATCTTCAACCTGTCGAACTCGATTCGATACCATCCTTCGTTCTGCGTATTTGTCCAGGTATGCAGAATGGCGATTCGCGGCACAGCCAGGTTGTGCATCTTCACTTCAGGCAGTTTGTCGACCGCCAGGGCCGTCAAGCCTAGCTCAGTCACGGCTTCTTCGAGAGTCTTCCGAACGTCAGCAGGATTCCCTTCGGTCTTGATGATGAACGAGCCGGCATTAAATTGCTGATCACCAATCTTGAATGAATCTTCAGCGGCGCTCATCTTCACGTCTTTCAACTTGAAGCGAAAAGTCGCCAGCGTGTTGTCAGTGTTGTGATTGATGATGTAGCCCGCAGTCGAAGCAGAACCGGTTATCTTCCCAGTGACGCGCGCGTCAGCAGTCAACAGCGTCATCGACGCTTTCAGTATTTCTTTATCGGTAACACGCAGCGTCTTAACGTTGCGCAGCGCACCCAAAGTCCACCCCGTATCGTCATATGGGCGCGGATCGTTGACGTTGTAGTACTGCGTATCCATCAACATGTCAGCCATTCGCGAGTAGGGCTGGTCCATCCTCACGACGTACGAGCCCGCCGGGAACTTCTGATCTTTAACTGTGATTTCTTTCTGCGCGGTGTGAACTTCCACACCCATGAGTCGCAGCAGGTTCACCATATCGGCAGCCTCAACCAATCTCGACTGGTTGCCCGGTATCACATAAGCAGCCGGACCCTCGTTCGTGGCCTTGGCAAGCGCCCGTTTGCTCTTGATGTAGAAGTTGTTCAGGAAGCGGTCCTTGTTGTTGGCTACGAAATTCATGGCCAGCAACAATGCAGATTGCTGCATGTTAATGTTGTTTCGAATGGACCACTTTACTCGCGGCTGCGGCGGATTAGGCCTGTACCAGTCTCGCTGGGCCTGCTGCGTAACAGTGCGATCCATCGTATCGGCGCCGCCGTTGCCGAATGTTTCATAGAAACGTCCAATCGCGTTGTGACCGTTCGCTACGTAGAACATGTAGTTAGGCGCCCAGCCGTCGTAGAAACCGTGCGTCCACACTCCGGGGATTCCACGCTTCGTCATCTCTTCGATTTCGTGATAAGCCAGGAGCTGCCACTCATCGACGGTTATTGGATCGAGCCAAGCGTTGTAAGGCCCCGTTCCAGTCGACGTGTAAAGAAACGGAACCGATTCGTGCAGGTCGTGAAGAATCGCAGGGTGATACTCGAGGAATGTCTTCATCATGTTCCGCGTCAACGCGAGCGCCATGCCGAGTCCATCGCGATTGTTGTCATGTGCAACGTACTTTCCCCAGTAGATCAGCGGAGGCGAGTTTTTACCCGGGTTGGCCTTGCGATAGTTGTAAACATCGACCATGTTGTCGCGACCATCAACTTCCAGCACCGGCGTGATCAGCACGATGACACTCTTGCGGATGGCCTGGATGAACGGGCTCTCCTCAACTGCCAATCGATATGCAAGCTCCATCAACATTTCAGGCGAACCAGTTTCCGGAGAGTGGATTGAACCCGACGCCCAATAAAAGATCTTGCCTTCGCCAATCAGACTCTGTGCTTCGGCTTCCGTGACCTTCCGCGGGTCTGCGAGCTTTGCCGTAATCTCTTTGTATCGATCAAGCTTTGCCATCGCCGCTTCATCCCCGACCGCAACGAGGATCTGCTCTTTTCCCTGTTCCGACTTTTCCGGTGCTGAGAACACGCGTACACGATTCGACGCTCCTGCGAGAGCGCGATAGTAGCGATAAAGATCTTTCGAATAGGTTAGTTTGTTCGGCGTACCGATAACGTAGCCCAAAACTTTGTCGGGCGACGGTACCTTGTCGGAGATCGGCAGGTGATCAACGAGTTCTGTCACAAAGTAGGACTCAGTTGTGTACTCTTTGATTTTCTCTGCGTAGAGGACGCTTGGACTTTTCGTAGTTGTACTTGAGCTCGCTCCGGCGGACGTCTCGCTCTTCTTTGCTGTTTCGCTTTGCTTTTGCGAAAGCGCGATTTTCTGCTGACCGGCACAAACGAAAATGAGAGCGCAGGTGATCAGAAAGACAAAGAGCTGCTTGATCGGAAGTGACAGAGGTGCTCGTTTCATGACGTCCTCCTTACAGTATTTCGGATTTGCGGTACGAATTTACGGCGTGCGGAGTGGATCTTACGAGGGTTAGAGATTGGAGTAAAGCGATAGCCGCGGATGGACGCGGATCAGACAAGAGATATCCGAGACAAGATCTACGAAAAGAAATAGAATTCGACACGCATGACAAGTCAGGAAAGTTTGCATCGAGACGCAATAGAAACAGAGGCGTTCGACCTGCAGCCCCATCTTGTAGGAGGGCTCGTCGAAATTCGACCTCTGCGTCCTGACGATTGGGAGTCGCTATTCTCCGCTGCTTCCGATCCGCTCATCTGGGAGCAACATCCTGCTAACGATCGTTACAAGGAAGAAGTCTTCAAAGAGTTCTTTCGAGAAGCGCTGGAAATCGGAAGTGCCTTCGTAGTAATCGACAGAAAGAGCCAGGCAGTCATTGGTTCCACACGCTACTTCGGATTGGATCCAATCAAACGAGAGATCGAGATCGGTTGGACGTTTCTGGCCCGCTCACATTGGGGTGGCAAGTACAACGCTGAAATGAAGCAACTGATGCTGGAACACGCTTTCAGATTCGTGGACAGCGTGATCTTCCTGATTGGCTCGACAAACATTCGTTCTCGCAAAGCCATCGAGCGCATCGGCGCCGTTCTTACCGATAGGCGCGAGCAAAGGATCCTCGCCTCAGGCGTGGTCGAACACGTCATTTACGAGATTCGTAAGCCAGCAGTCCCCTAGGCTTCCTTCGAAGGCACCGAAAAACGGTCCATCCTCTCCACATTTCTGAAAAACCGGCCGCGGGCTGCTATTCCCGCTAGCGGCGCATCTATGCTGCTACGAAGCCGCTTGAGCATTGCTGCTTAACCGAAATGCTGTCACTGAGCGCGGGCGTCTTGCCTGCTTAGTCTCTGATACTGAAGGTGATGCGGGCGAGACGCCCGCGCTCCCAGTAAACGAAATGCTCGCTCGGGTGCGGCATGTATGGTCAAATAACGTTTGCATGGAACGGATGGCGCGAATCTTGTTCGGGCACGAGCGGGCCGTCTTCACGAATGGCCATTTCGGGTTCGACGTGCGCCCAAGACCCCTGCTCCTGATCCTGTTCGCAATTCTGCTCGGGGCATTCATCTATTTCATCTACATCCGCCGCCGAATTCGTGTCCCGAGATCCACCACCGCGATACTGGCGCTACTAAGAACCGCGCTGATTACGCTAATCGTCTTCATGCTGTTACGACCGGTGGTTGTCGTGTCGTCAGTAATTCCGCGAAGCAGTTATGTCGCCGTGGTTGTTGACGATTCGATGAGCATGAAACTCCAGGATACGAACGGACAGAGTCGGCTCGACGCAGTCAAGCAAACGCTGCTTGCTGATCAGAGTCCGTTTATGAAACGACTCGAAGAGCGCTTCAAAACAGAGCTTTACGGGTTCGCTGCAGAGCTCACCGGCTTGAAGAGCCGAGACGATCTTTACGGCGAAGGCCGCAGCAGCGATGTAGGCGGCGCAATCAGTGAAACTGTCAGACGTTCAGCCGGCATTCCTCTCTCCGCTGTTGTGATAGCAACGGACGGCGCTACCAATGTGCCACGCGATTTGAGCGCCATCTTGCGGGACCTTCGAGCACGCGATGTTCCAGTCTTTACCGTCGGTGTGGGCAGCACCTCGCGTCCGATCGATGCCGAACTCGTGCGTCTGAACATACCTCGACGAGTGCTAATCGGATCGAGAGTAAATCTCGAATTGCTCGTCAGTTTGAGCGGTTACAGCGCTACCAAAGTTCTTATCGGAGTAAAAGAAGATGGCCGCGCAGTGAAGACCGAAGAGGTCAGTCTTCGCGGCAATGAAACGCAAACGGTCAGCATTGAGATTGTGCCTTCGACCCCCGGCTGGCATCGCTACGCCGTGGAGATCACACCGCTCGATGGTGAGGTAACTGTCGAGAACAACAAGCAGGAATCGCTCGTCGAAGTCATCGAGGGTCCGCTGCGTGTCCTGCATGTCGAAGGCGAGCCTCGCTGGGAGCTCGGTAAAATTCGGGAATCACTTCAGCCTCGCGAAAAAAACGTGACGCTCGTATCGTTGCAGCGCACAGGTGAGAACAAATTCTACCGGCAGGGTATTGCTAGTCAGGACGAGCTCGCTACGGGATTTCCGAAAACGGAGGAAGAGCTCTTCGCGTACCAGGGATTGATTCTCGGCAGCGTAGAAGCGAGTTTCTTTACGTCGGACCAGCTGCGGCAGATTGAGGCCTTTGTTTCCAGGCGCGGTGGAGGACTGCTCGCAATCGGCGGTCGTCTGTCGTTCGATGCGGGGAAATATCAGGGAACGGCTCTCGCCGATGCGTTGCCACTCGTTCTTGATGGCCGTGCAATCGACATCGCTGACTCGTTCACGCCGGTCTACAAGCCTCGCTTAACTGCGACCGGCCAAACGCATCCGATCACTCGACTCAATGACGACCGATCAGTCAGCGCCAAAACGTGGACTGAGTTACCACTGATCTCGATTTCCGAGCCGTTGAGTAACGTAAAGCCGGGAGCAACAATACTGTTGGAAGCGTATCGTACTGACAATTCTGCGCGCAGCGTACCGCTGTTGGTCCAACAAAGGTACGGGCGCGGACAGAGCCTCGTATTCACGGCTGCCGATACTTGGCGGTGGCGCATGAGGATGGATGCAAAAAGTAACGCACATGAAACCTTCTGGAGACAGTTGATGCGCTATCTAGTTAGCGCATCACCAAGACAAGTTGAGATCGCCGCGGAGAACGACGTTGCTGCGCTTAACGATACCGTCCGTCTGGTAGCGGACATTAGAGACAAGCGCTTCAATCCGGTCAGCGATGCTCGAGCAACAGCGCGAGTAACAAAGCCATCGGGGAGTACTGTAGACGTTCCTTTGAAATTTACGACCTTGAACGACGTGAATACGTATACAGGAGAATTCAAGGCTGACGAGTTGGGCCAACATCGACTTGAATTGAACGCGACCAGCGCGACTAACGGGCCTGCTACTGCGCAGTCAACATTTTTGGTAAGCGAACTCAATCGAGAGTTTTACAGCGCGGCCCAAAACAGTGACCTACTGAAACGCATTGCCGCGGAAACTGGTGGGAAGTACTACCAGCTTGGCGACACACAAACGCTTCTTGACGACCTGACCTATCGCCGGACGCCTTATTCCGAGCGAGCAACGAAGCAATTGTGGGATATGCCCATTAACTTCGTTCTTATTATTGGTCTACTAAGCGCGGAGTGGTTCCTCCGCAAACGAGAAGGCCTGGCCTAAACTAATCTCCGTGCCCTCCGTGCCTCCGTGGTGCCTATTCCCCAATATCATCACGGAGACACGGAGGGCACTGAGAGGCTTTTAAACAGTGCGATATTACCTGACCTTATTGATCTCGGTTCTCTTGCTCGGCGGGGTGTACGCCCAGAAACCGTCTCTGCCGGCTCAGAATGGCGACAATCAATCGGTCAAATCCCAACCGGCTGCGGATCGCAACAAGTACGCGGTCATCATTAACGGAGCGAGTGGAGAGGAGGCGTACGGTAAACAGTTCGCGCAGTGGACAACTCAGCTTCGTACTGCGCTGATCGATCGGTTTGGGTTCGCTGAAGATCGCATAAAGCTGCTGTCGGAGAATCCTGCAGCCGGAGGTGTGCGAGCCACCGCCGATGAGGTCAAGCGCACATTTGCAGCGTTGCGGGGAGAGCTTAACGCCGACACGCCACTGCTGGTTTTCCTGATTGGACATGGCTCATTCGATGGCCGGGAAGCAAAATTCAACCTCGTTGGACCAGATCTGTCCGCGACGGATTACAACAATCTGTTCTCGGCTCTGCCGACGCGCCGCCTCGTCGTCTTCAACATGGCAAGTGCCAGCGGCGAGTTCATCAAACCGCTTTCGGCAAAGGGACGGATCGTCATCACCGCTACTCGCAGTGGGCAGGAACAGAATGCAACGCGATTCACCGAGTTCTTCATCGCCGCGCTTGGTGCAAACGATGCAGACATCGATCAGGACGGCCATGTTTCCGTGCTCGAGACTTTTACTTATGCGAACAGGCTGACTGCCGAGTTCTATGGACGTGCCGGAAGGCTGGCAACCGAACATGCCCTACTCGAAGACAATGGAGACGGTGTGGGCCATGACAAGGCAGAAGCGGGCGATGGGCTGCTCGCGCGCGCGACATATCTCGATTCGTTCTCGCTGGCCCAGGCTGCGGCGAACGCCGCAACCGCAAAACTCTTGCGCGAGCGCACGCGGCTCGAGGGCGAAGTGGAACAACTCATAGCGCGGAAACGAGACCTTCCGGAAGCGGAATACGAGAAACAACTCGAGAAACTTTTCATCGAGTTAGCAAAAGTGAATCGCGCCATAAAGCTCGGCGGTTCGTAACGTACGGCAGGAATAGCCAAAAGCCGATCCACGAAATTACACTAATTTTCGTGTAGTTTCGTGGATAGTGGAGAAAAGATGCATCCACTAAAAAACACGAAATCAAGCAGCCAACACCGGCGAATTCATCCTAGCGCCGATTTCGTGTTAGTTCGTGGATTGGCGTGTTGGGTCGCACTGTTGTTGCTGGCGACTTCATCGGCGGTTTTGTCATCCCGCGTTGGGGCGCAGACGCAGAACCAGGACGTACCTGGGCTGCCGGAGCTCAAGAAGGGCGATTATGAGCAGGCGGTGAAACTTCTAAGCGCGCGCCTCACAGCTAATCCTAATGACGCCGAAGCGGAAAGCTATCTGCTGCGTGCTTATGTGGAGACGGGACGCTACACGGAAGCCGAAACCGCTGGAAAGAAGTTTCTTCTAAAGAATGCCGATGCTGGTCTCGTCCAGCATCAATTGGCCGAGGTCTATGTCCAAACCGGTCGCTACGCCGAAGCCGTAGCTGAACTCGAACGCGCAGCCGCAAATCTGGAAAAAGCAAATGCTGCAATTGATAAAAAACTCTACAGCGATCTGCGGCGTGCTGAAGTGTTGCGGCTAATGGGTCAGGAAGATCGCGCGCAGGCAATCTTCGCCTCAGTGGTCAAGTATTTCAGCGAACACGATCCTGACAATGCCGCTGAGCTGAGCCTTCTCGCTCGAACGTTGGTCCATCTCGAGAGATTTCAGGACGCGAACGATGTCTTTCGTAATGCCATCGAAGCAGATCCAACGCTGCTTGAAACTCAACTTGAAGCCGGAGAGTTGTTCAGCGAGAAATACAACTATGCCGAAGCCGCTCAGTTTTACGTGGACGCGCTCCAAGTGAACCCCAACAGCGCTCGGGCTCACCTCGATCTCGCGATCAACAAAATGCTCGAAGGCAGCGAGGAAATGCTGCCGGCGATAGGCCGCGCGCTGGCATTAAATCCAAACTTCGTCGGCGCTCGTGTGTTCAAGGCTGGTCTTGCGCTACAAGCCGGTGAATTCTCCGAAGCGTCAGCCGAGCTCGATAAAGCTTTCAAAATCAACCCGCGTTCGTTGGAAGCTCATTCGATGCGCGCCGTGATGCTTTACCTCCAAGATCAGGACACCGCACCTGAAATCTCAGCCACGCTCGCGATTAATCCGCGGTATGGAGAAATCTTCAACACGTTGTCGCACTTCGCTACTCTAACACGGCGCACTGAGCAAGCTGCGCAGTTCGCTCGTCGAGCGGTCGAATTATCGCCAAGGCTTTGGTCGGCTCATCTCAACCTCGGAATGGCGCTCTTGCGATTAGGCCAAATGACTGAAGGCCGCACCGCTGTCGAGACTTCTTTCAAGGGCGACCCGTTCAATGTGTGGGCTAAGAACACGCTCGACCTGTTGGATACGATGGCCGACTTCAAAGAGACGAAGCGTGGTCCATTCATTATCAAAGCGTCAGCAAAAGAAAGCGATGTGCTGTCGATCTACGCCGGAGATCTTCTCGAAGAGGCGGCGGCGAAGCTGACAGCCAAGTATCACTTCACACCGCAGGGACCAATCTACATTGAGCTGTTCGAAAACCACGAGGACTTTGCTGTGCGCGCGCTTGGTCTTCCGGGGCTCGGCGCGCTCGGTGTCTGTTTTGGTCCACTCGTAGCGCAGGATTCACCGTCTGCGCGAGAGACAGGAGAGTTCAACTGGGGCAGCACTCTGTGGCATGAGTTTACTCATGTGATCACTCTGCAAATGACCAATTATCGAGTGCCGCGTTGGTTGACAGAGGGACTGTCGGTTTACGAAGAGCGTCGAGCTCGGCCTGGTTGGGGAGATGATTGGAACTCCGCGTTTCTGCGCGCGTTTGCTGAGGGTCGGTGGTCCAAGATTGAGGATCTGGACACAGCCTTTCAACGACCTCGGAATCCTG
The DNA here is from genome assembly GCA_046726175.1 of Acidobacteriota bacterium. Lineage (GTDB taxonomy): Bacteria > Acidobacteriota > Blastocatellia > Pyrinomonadales > Pyrinomonadaceae > PSRF01. The sequence continues at coordinate 41,536 of JBKPAC010000100.1, read as the reverse complement.
ACGATCTCCCTGTCGCATACTTTCAAGCTTCACAAGTCTGCGAGTTCATAGTTGATCGTTTCGGATTCGATGCGATTCTCAGAATGCTCGCGTTGTATCGCGACAAGGCTCACACGCCAGAGGTGCTGCTTCAGGTATTCAAGCTAACCCCGGAACAGTTTGATCGTGCATTTAAAGAGTATCTTGAAGGCAAGACGCGTCCGCTGCTGGCAGCCTTGAAAACGGAAGCCAATCTCACAGCCTCTTTGAACAAAGATGAGGTACTCAAATTACTCGCCAGCGAGGACACATTTGCGCTGCACATGAGAGCGGGAAACCTGCTGATGGCAGATGGTGAGACGGAAGCAGCAGTTCGTCACTTCAAACGAGCTATCGAATTGTTCCCCTACTATACTGGCGAGGGTAACCCTTATGAGTTATTGGCCAGTGTGATGGAGAAGAAGGGCGACGTTGCGCAGGCGGCGGATGTGCTTGAACAGTTAGTGAAGTACGATGAGAACAATTTGGACGCGCTAAAGTCAGTAACGCGTTTGCGCCTGGCCCAGGGGAACCGAGTACGGGCGCTCGAAACATTGAGATTGAGTTTTTACGTGAATCCGTTCGACTACGCCGCCCATAGCCAGGCTGGAGAGCTGAGCCTGGATGCAAAAGATTACGGACGGGCCGTCTCAGAATTCCAGGCAGCGTTGGCGTTGAAGCCGCCAAACGTAGCGGAAGCCAACTACAATCTCGCGACGGCCTACTACTCGCTCGGCAGGCAGCCTGAAGCCAAACGCGCTGTGTTGCGCGCACTGGAAGCAGCACCACGTTATGAAAAGGCGCAGGAACTACTCCTGAAAATCGTCGGGCAATAGGACCAGGTAAGACGTATAGGACCAATTAGAGGAAACGTATGGCGGTTGAAACTAGCACGATCAACGACGAGCAATTACTCGATAAGCTGAGTTCCGTTCGCGAGCGTCTGCTGCGCGAGATCAGAAAAGCAATCATCGGCCAGGACGATGTAGTCGAACAGGTTCTGTTGTCGCTCTTTGTTGGCGGCCACTCGATCATCACCGGCGTGCCGGGGCTGGCCAAGACGATGCTCGTACGTACGATTGCCGGCGTCCTGGATCTCTCTTTCAAGCGGATTCAATTCACGCCGGATCTCATGCCGGCAGATATTACAGGCACTGAGATCATTGAAGAAGACCGTGCAACTGGTCACCGTGCGCTGCAGTTCATTCGCGGTCCAATCTTCGCGAACATCGTTCTCGCTGACGAAATCAACCGCACTCCTCCGAAAACACAAGCCGCTTTGCTCGAGGCGATGCAGGAAGGACACGTGACTGTTCAGGGGTTGACCTACGAGCTGCCGCGTCCTTTTCACGTGCTGGCAACCCAAAACCCGATTGAGATGGAGGGAACTTACCCGTTGCCTGAAGCCCAGCTCGACCGGTTCATGTTCAATGTCAAAATCGGTTACCTGCCTGAAGAAGAAGAGGTGGAGGTGGTGAAGCAGACAACGTCGCCTCAGGACCTCGAATTCGAGCGACTGATGAGTGCCGAAGAAATCATTGGCTTTCAGAAGTTGGTCAAGCAAGTGCCGGCTTCCGACACCGTGACGCGTTATGCAGTTCGACTGGTGAGCGCGAGCCGTCCGGCGACGCCGGCCGCTCCTGACTTCGTCAACAAGTGGGTAACGTGGGGCGCGTCGCTTCGCGCTTCACAATTCCTCATACTTGGCGGCAAGGCACGCGCAATCCTGCGGGGTCGCTTCAACGTTTCGTGTGAAGACGTCCGGGCAGTTGCGCCTGCAGTTTTGCGCCATCGCGTTTTGCTGAACTTTCAGGCTGAAGCAGAGAAGGTGGACTCTGATCGGGTGATCAAGCAGTTGGTCGACATTGTGCCTGAACCAAAATCGGGGCTCTAGGGAAAGCATTTTCCATTTGCCATTTCGACCAAATGGGAAATGAGAAATGTCAAACGACAAATAATAAATAGATGTGGGGCAAGCTAACCAAAAAAGAATCAGCTAAGCCAACACAGATCGACACCGCGGTCCCTTCGGTGCCGAAACCTGGCCCAGCTACGTTTATCGATCCGGAGGTGCTGGCGCGGGTTGGCTCACTCGAATTGCTTGCACGCGCTGTTGTCGAAGGATTCATGTCCGGCCTGCATCGATCACCGTTCACCGGCTTCTCGACCGAGTTCACTGAATATCGACAGTACAATCCCGGCGATGACTTACGTTACCTCGACTGGCGTTTGTTCGGACGCACTGATCGCTACTTCATCAAGAAATATCGCGCAGACACGAATACGCAATGCCAGATTCTCATAGATACGAGCGCGTCGATGCGCTACTCGGAAGCTGATCGGGTGACAAAGCTCCAGTACGCGAAGTTTCTCGCAGCGTCACTTGCATACCTTCTTGGGCGACAGCAGGACGCCGTCGGACTGATTGCCTTCGACAAGCGCGTTCACACGCACGTCCCTGCGCGAAATCGCACAGGTCACCTCAGCACGATCTTTGGACAGCTTTCAATGTTGGAGGCAGGAGGTGAAACACAGCTCGCTGATTCTTTGCACGAGTTAGCTGAAATTCTGAGCCGTCGCGGAATCGTTGTGCTCATCTCAGATTTCTACGATCAACCCGAACGACTGCAATCCGCGTTTCAGCATCTGCGTTTCAAAGGACACGATCTGCTGGCGTTTCACGTGCTCGACAAGAACGAAATCGACTTTGATTTTGAAGACCCGGTACTGCTGCTCGAGGATGCAGAAACCCAGGAACAAATGCCGGTACTGCCTGACGTCGTTGTCGGCGGTTACCGCCAGCGCGTTCAGAAGCACATCAGCGACATGCGCACATGTGCGGCAGCAAATCACGTTGATTATGAGTTGATGACGACGGATCGACCGTTGGATTTCGCTCTGTTCTCTTTCCTGTCGAAGAGAGCCGGAAAGTAAGAACAATTGGCCGCGGATTGAACGCGAATCTGAAAGAGAGAGAAACCAGTCAGATCTGAAGGAGAGAAACGCATTCAACACTTAGCTAATTATCGTCTGATCCGCGTTTTATCCGCGTTAATCCGCGGCTAATATCCCATGTCGTTTCTGAGTCCACTTTTCTTACTAGGAATCGCGGCTCTTGCCGCGCCGGTATTGGTGCACCTTGTCAGGAGAACGCGGGCGCGACGCGTCGAGTTTCCGGCGCTCGTGTTCGTCAGACAGGTGCCGCAACGCACCATCCGCCGGCGTACACTTCAAAACCTCCTGCTGCTCATTCTTCGCTGTCTGGCTATCACCTTAATTGTGCTCGCTTTCACTCGACCATTCTTCAACGGACGTAGTGCTGCCAGGGAAAGCGTCTCTTCTCGAGCAAGCGTAATTCTGATCGATAACTCGGTTAGCATGCGCCGCAACGATCTTTTTTCAGAAGCACAAAAACGAGCCCTGTCACTAATCGATGGAGCCGGCACCGGCGATAGACTTGCACTGATCAGCTTTGGAAAGACTTACGAAATACTCAGTCGCTTCACTTCAGATAAGAGCGGATTGCGAACAGTCGTGGGAAGCGTGCAACCAGGCTGGGAAGGTACCGACTACGAACAGGCGCTGCGAGGAGCTGAATCACTGTTTCGAGATCTGCAAACCAGTGGGCCGCGTCAAATTATCCTGATCTCTGATTTTCAGGCGAGTGGCTGGAACCAACCAAACGCTTCTTTCAAACTAAGCGGCGACATTGAACTGCTGACCCTGGACGTAGCAGGAAAAGATCCAACCCCAAACGTAGCTGTGACCCGCGTCGAGGCTCGACGGGCAGTGTTTGGTCAGAAGTACACCGAGAACATCGCGGTTCACGTCAGCAACTTCTCTGACGCTCCGCGGGACCACCTGGTGCTTGATTTCCAGATAAACGATCAGACAGTGGCAAAACGCGATTTGAACCTGGGCAGCCGTGAAACGAAAGTCGTGGAGTTTACGGATTTCAACCTCGGCGACGGAGCGAATCGCTGCACGATCGATATCAATTCGGGTGACTTCGCTCCGGACAATCGTTTTTATTTCAGTATTCGCCGCAGCGCTCAAGCGAAGGCACTGATCGTCGAAGGTGCCACACGAGGCCGCAGCGATAGTATCTACTTACAAAACGCTCTCAACATGAATGAAGATCTTCCGTTCGCATTTGTGTTGAAGACGACTGGCAGTGTAGATCCCGCGTCACTTTCCGATTACGCATTGATCATTTTGAATGATGCTGGTCAGCTCTCGTCTTCATTCGCTGAGAAGCTTTCTCAATTCGTACAAGCAGGTGGCCAGTTGCTGATGGCGACGGGGCCAAAGACTGAAGCCGATGAATTCAACAAATCGCTCCAGCTGTTATCGCCAGCTGCGCTTCGCGATGTGGTGCAGTCGCGGCAGGGAGACAGTGTAGCTATCTCTGAAGTTAAGTTGGACCACCCGATCTTTGAGGTGTTTCGTCAGGGAGGCCGGTTAACCGGAGCTCATGTCTTCGGCTACTTCCGTTCTGAACCGCGCGCCACATCGTCTGTGTTGGCCCGTTACGAAGATGGCAGCCCGGCATTGATTGAATCGAACGTCGGCAAGGGCCGTGTGCTTGTCTTTACTTCATCACTCGGCGCGAGCTGGAATGATCTGCCTTTGACTCCGCTTTATTTGCCGTTGGTCCATCAAATGGTTCGCTACCTTGGCGGGCGTGACAGCAACTCGTGGTACGGGCTCGGCCAAACATTTACGGTAGCCAGGGATTCTCAAGGACCACCGCCACCTGTTGACACCCCTTCGGGCAGCAGAGTTTCTGAGGAGCGGCTGACGCCTGACGGCGAGCTGTTGGTCACTGCACGCGAGCCCGGCTTTTACCGGCTGCGTTACAGTGCTGGTCCTGACTTTACTGCGGTCGATCTCGACTCGTCGGAAGGTGATTTCGCGAAGTTGGATTTCGGAGAATTCGTTGCGGGCGTCACTGGAGGAGGCGGGGTACCGCAAGGTTTCGAGGCAGGAAACAAACAGAGCAACGAAGAAATTGAAGCGCGTCAGAAAATCTGGTGGCCTTTGCTTTTCGTCGCTCTCTTACTGTTGGTGACTGAATCACTGTTATCTCATCGTACGAGAGTGGCGAAAATGGTTAGCTGATCTGCTGGGAGGGCGTTTCGCCCGCTTCGTTGATCTTGAATAGCATAGGCGGGCGAGACGCCCGCGCTCCCAGTGTTTAAGAGAGGGCAGAAATGGATGCCGAAAGTAACAACCTGCGCAACCTGCTCAGTCGCGCGCGCAAGCGACGACAACTCCTCCTGGCCCTGCGTGGAACCGCTGCCTGCCTGTGTGTCATAGCCGGCACTCTGTTGCTGACCGGCTGGGCCGCGCATCGTTACCGATTCAACCCCACAGCTTTGCTGGCACTGCGCATCACCGCTGTTGCCGGTTTTCTGGCTACTGTGTACTTCGCATTCATTCGACCCCTTTGGCAGCGGATCAGCGACGCGCGTCTCGCTCGGCTCATCGAAGAACGCTCGCCCGGTACGGACGATCGCCTCGTCGCGGCTGTCGAATTCGCACACGATCGACACCGGGGAATCTCGCCGGCGATTCTTAATCACCTCAACTCCGACGCAAACGATGTTGCGGCTTCTCTCAACCTTGGAAATGTAATCAAACGATCTCGATTACTCGCTTACGGTGGCGCGGCATTGCTGAGCTTGTTGATTTTTGCGGCAGTCCTTAAGTGGGGGCCACGTGAGATCTCTGAAGGTGTAGCGCGTCTGGTTGCGCCAACTACTCTGGCGGCGTCTACAAATACGATGAGTATCAAAGTGCGGCCGGGTACCGCACGCGTTCCGAAGAGTTCCGATCAGGACATCCTTGCAACTCTCGTCAACTTTGATTCGCAGATGGTGACTATCTTCTCACGCCCTGCCGGCTCAAAAGACGATTGGCAGGGACAAACGATGGAGCCTGCGAAAGCACGCAGTGATTTCCGCTTTTCGATCTTCAACATTCAGGATTCGCTCGAGTACTTCATTGAATCAAACAACGTCCGCTCTGATGTCTTTAAGCTCACTGTTGTTGATCTGCCGTATGTAAAACAACTCGATCTTGTACTCAACTTTCCCTCTTTCACCCGCCTTCCTTCCAAAACTATTGAAGACGGCGGCGATATCGCAGCAATTAAGGGAACAGTTGCCGTAGTGACAGCCCACCTTACCGGGAAAGTACGCGCGGCGCGAATGGTGTTGGCCGATGGTCGGAAGATCGACATGAAGCCTGCGGGCGCGAACTTTTCCGGGGAAGTAACTGTTGCGGCTGACACGAGTTACTACATCGAGCTCGTAAGCCTGGATGGCGAAGCGTATCGCGGGTCAAATGAGTATGACATTACGGTACTTACGGACCAGCCGCCGTCAGTTTCAATTGAGCGGCCGGGCAGAGACAAGAAAGCAACTAACCTCGAAGAAGTTTTTACACAGGTCCGTGCAGAAGATGATTTTGGCGTCGTCTCAATCGATCTTCATTTCTCAGTCAATGGCGGCGCTGAGAAACAGCTAAGCCTTCAGGAGCTGAGCCGCGAATCGGCGCAAGTGCTAACGGGAACGCATACTTTCTTTCTCGAAGAGTTCAAACTGAAACCTGGCGACTTCATCTCCTACTACGCGAAAGCTCGGGATGCTAGCAGCGAAACAACAAGTGATATCTATTTCATCGAGATTAAGCCTTTCGAGATGCAGTACCGGCAGTCGCAGCAGCAGGGTGGTCAGGGTCAGGGAGGCGATCAGGATCAGAACGCATTATCGCGGCGACAAAAAGACTTGATTGCTGCAACTCACCGTTTAATCCGCGAGAGCGACAAATACACGCCGCAGGAACGTAAAGACGACTATGAAGCCGTAGCCGCCGGTCAGGAGAAGCTGCGAACCGATACCCTGGAGTTTCTCGATCGAATGGGTCGCCGGCTGGGCGAACAGATCGAAGGACAAAAAGAGCTGGCCGAAATGGCCGAGCATCTCAAACAGGCTGCGCGTGAAATGGAAGGCGCTCCCCCTCCCTTGCGTAAGGAAGCCGGAAAGGAAGCTTTGCCCTCCGAACAGCGCGCTTTGCAAAGGCTGCTCGCCGCTGATGCGATCTTTCGCGAAGTCCAAGTGGCGTTTGGTAATCAGAATAACGGCAGTAGTGGCGGTAGTGAACAACAGTCGCAGGAGCTTGCTGGTTTGTTCGAGCTTGAGCTCGACAAGATGAAGAACCAGTACGAGACCGTGCAGCGAGCGCAACGACAGCAGGCACAACGCGAAAAGAGTGAAGCTGAACGCAAATTGGAAGAACTGGCACGCCGGCAGGAACAAGCGCTTGAGGAACAGCGCCGACGACAGCAAGGACCTCGCAACAGTTCTAGCGGCGGAGCTAGCCGTCAACAGCAGGAGTTGATCGATGAGACGCGACGAGCGGCTCGAGAACTCGAGCGGCTGTCGCGCGAGCGCCGTGATCAGCAACTGCAGGATGTAAGCCGCCAACTGAATCAAACCGCAGACGAAATGCAGAAGGCACAGGCTTCGGCGCGTACTAACTCAAGCGATGCTATTGCCCAGAACGAAAAAGCGCTCGAGCGGCTGCGTCAGGCGCAAAACCGTCTACAACAGAGTGGTAGCTCGTCCGGTCAGTCCTCTCAGGGTGGAGGCTCTCAATCCGTCAGCGAGCTGCGTCAGCGAGCGGCACAAGCCGCAGCTCGCCAGCGCGCAATTGCAAACGACGTGGAGAACATGGCTCGGCGCGGAGCTCAGAATAGTCAAAACGCAAACGGACAGAAACTGAAAGATCAAATTGCCGAACGCAAGGATGCACTCGCCGACACCGTCAGTGGTTTACAACAGGACCTCGAACAGTCAGCTCAAGGAATGAGTGCCGGGCAACAAAGATTGGCGCGACAACTGTCCGAAGCAGCGGGTAACCTGTCCCGTGATCGTATTGCGGATCGAATACGAGAAAGCAAACAAGCACTCAACAACAATCAGCTCGACTCAGCCCGTTCAAACGAACGTGCGATCGAACGTAGCCTGAATGATCTTTCAGAACGTCTGCAGTCGGCGGAGCAGAATTCTCGTCGTGCCGGAGCGTCTGGCGCTGAAGATGCTCTCGATCGCACGCGCCAACTCGCTGATAACCTTGATTCGCTTCGGCGGCGTTTGGACGAGAGCAATGCTCGTCGCGGTCAGAATGGCCAGCAGGCTGGGCAACAACAATCTGATTCTCAGAGTCGGCAGCAGGGCCAAAGCTCGCAGACCGGACAACAATCGCAAACACAACAAAGCGGCTCTCAAGGTGGACAGCCCCAAACCGGACAGTCTCAAGGTGGCCAGGAACGAACAGGTGGCCAGTGGGGACCAGACGGCAACTGGGATGACAAACGGCAGCTCTCATCTGAGCTTCGCGAGCGTTTGCGTGAAGCGGAGAATTTACGTCGCGATTGGGGTCCGGGTGGACCAGTGGGCCGGCTGGGAGACGTGGTCGAGCAATTAAGACGGTTCGCCGACGGACGAATGGAAGGTGACGCATTAACAGCGGCGGCGTTGAAAGCTAACGTGATTGAGCCGCTGCGCCAGCTCGAGTTGGAGTTAAGCAGGCAATTGCAGCAAAGGGGTCAGACTAACCTGCGACTGCGTGATGAAGGTGCTGCTCCCGAGCGTTATCGCAAGGCCGTCGAGGAATACTATCGACGCCTCTCAAGCGGTCGCTCGCGACAGTAGACGTTAGTGTTCTTTCGTGTCTTCGTTTCGTGTTAATTCGTGGATCCATCTGTCGCCGAACCAAAAACCGATCCACGAATTAACACGAAACCGAAGACACGAAAAGAACTCGGAATTGAGTGGGAAGAAGCAAAGTGCGAATCAAGTTACAGCACAAAGCGCTCTTCGCAGTACCGCTGATCTCATTGCTTTTGATCGGTAGCAATGCGCAGCGGCGACCCGGAGGTTTCGGCGGCCCGGGAGCTTTTCCGCCGCGCTTGTCACAAAGCACCACGGCCGACGAGAACGGACCATCATTCGGCGAGTACACGTTCGCCCGCGTCATCTACGATTCGCCATTCCGCGGCCGTCGCGGTGGAACATGGGCCACCGATTATCCCGAGGCAGACAACAACTTCATCGTTGGGCTGCGCGAATGGGCGGGCACCAATTTGAAAATTGCGCCGCGACCTGAACAAATTCCTATCATGGATGATCGTCTGTTCGACTACCCGCTCATCTATTTCGTTGAACCAGGGTTTCTCGATCTCTCAACCGAACAAGCTGCGCGTTTGCGCGAGTACATTTTGCGCGGCGGCTTCATCTTCTTTGACGATTTCTGGGGCGAGTACGAATGGGAGAACGTTCAGGAGCAGTTTCACAAAGTCCTGCCCGAGTACGAAATCAAAGATCTGCCGTTGAGCCACCCCATCTTCCATTCCTATCTCGACGTCGAGGAAGTTGTGCAAGTACCTAACTTCTTCAATGCGATGCGCGGCGAGACGTCAGAGAAAGGCGGGATTGTCCCACACTACATGGGGATCGAAGATAAGAACGGTCGATTAGTGGCGTTCATTGCGCGCAACTGTGATCTCGGAGATGCATGGGAATGGATCAACGACCCGCGCTATCCAGTTAAGTATGGTTTACCTGCCTACAAAGTTGGAATCAATGTACTCATTTATGCTATGAGTCACTGAACCATTACCGATTGTCGATTTCCGATTGTCGATTTAATATCCTTCAGATTTGAATCTACTCGCGCACCTTCCTGCCTGTAATGTCTCGCTGCTGCTGTTAGCGGATGGCATCGAACTGCTCAAGCGCATCTGGCAGTACGTTGATCGCCGATTCACCATCGGGAACATGAGCGTGTCGCTGAGCAGTCTTGTGATTGGAGTGCTCGTACTGGCTATGACGCTTTTCCTTTCACGAGCTGTTACCTCACTGCTGGACCGTCGGATTGCCGGCAAGACCACCATTGATCCAGGACTGAGATACACCATCGTGCGGCTCGTGAAATACGTGCTGGTAACGGTGGGTATTCTGGTTGCTCTCAAACAGGCGTTTGGACTGGATCTGACTTCAATCGCCGTCGTTTTCACGGCACTCTCGGTCGGTATCGGCTTTGGCTTGCAGTACATCGCGGCGGACATCGCTTCCGGTTTCATACTTCTGTTTGAACGGCCCATTCGAATAGGAGACCGGATCACGATCGGCGATGACGAAGGTGATGTACAAAGCATCAACTTACGCACTACGACGGTAATCACAAATGACCGCATAGCCATCATCGTTCCTAACTCCAGGCTGGTAACTCAACGCGTAATCAATTGGTCCTACGGTGATCCGCGAGCGCGCATCGCGATTCCGGTGAATGTCTCGAACGAGTCGGATATCGATCTGGTCACAAAGACACTTACGGACAGCGCCAAGGATGTCGAGCTCGTTCTCGAAGATCCACCCCCGAAGGTCCAGTTTCTCAAGTTTGGTGCGTACGCGCTGGAGTTTCGGCTCCTGGTATGGACGCGCCATCCCAATCGCCACCCGCAGATTCGCAGCGATATCAATTATCGCATCAAGAAACTGTTCAAAGAGAGAGGTATCCAGATTCCGTATCCGACACAGGAATTTCTCGTCAAAGGGGCAGACGGTGGGGGAGGCAGAGACTTGAGGGACCTCCTCACGGACGAACGAACAGACCGGCCACGCGATCTCGATCGAGATCACTCTCTTCCCACGAGCTCTGACTAACTCTTTAACTTCACGTCCTTGCGCGCCGTAATTCTAAAGGTTACGCTAAGGGTACTGAGTGAATGCTCATTCAGCGCCTGGTCCTTAGAGTATGCGATCCGCTCGTTCCATAAATTCAACTCGCGCACCGGTCGGTGATAAACGCGCCGCAATACTTCGCGCCGCTATCCAGGTCTTCGCTCACAACGGCTATTTCAATTCCAAAGTAGCGGACATCGCGCGTGAAGCGGGCGTCGCTGACGGCACCGTCTATCTCTACTTCAAAAGCAAAGAAGAGATTCTGCATTCAATTTTCGATCGCGGCATGGAGGTTGCCATCGCGGACGGCAAGATGCGGCTAGCAAAAATCGACGATCCTCGCGAGAAGCTGCGACAGATTGCTTTGTTGCACCTCGAACGGCTTGGCGCCGACCGCGACCTCGCCGTCGTTTTTCAGGTTGAACTACGCGGCTCAACCAAGTTTATGGAAGAGTTTTCAGCTGCCGGATTCGCCGAGTATCTGGCACTGATTCGCGAGACTTTTGAAGAGGGCCAACGGGCCGGAGTATTCCGATCCGATCTGAACGCCAGGATAGTAGCGAAGATACTCTTCGGAGCACTCGACGAAATGGCGACGAATTGGATTCTTTCCAAACGACGCTACAAACTTGCGCCAATGGCCGACCAGGTGCTGGACATCTTCTTTAATGGAGTCAGCTCGCCGAAGTGAACCAGGTTACATACGAAGTTACCGAGCACAGACTCTCTCATCCTGCGCGTGTCCCACTGTCACCGGATGAGCCAAAGACGCTTGTCGAAGTATTCGAGCTGGTTGCTAATCGTAATAAAAGACCTGACACCCTGAACTACAAAAAGGACGGCGCCTGGGTACTTCTATCATCGGACGAGATGATATCCCGCATGCGGAATATCGCTGCTGGTCTGGTGTCACTTGGAGTGAAGCCTGGAGACCGGGTCGCACTGCTTTCGGAGAGCCGTGTTGAATGGACGCTGACTGATGGCGGCTGCATTTTCGCCCGCGCCGTCGATGTTCCGATTTATCCAACACTGATGGCGCCTCAAGTCCGTTACATTCTCAAAGATTCAGGCGCCCGGATATTGTTCCTTGCTGATGCGGCTCGTCATCGTCTGTTGGCCGATACGTTGAAAGAATGTCCTGAAGTGGAATGTGTCGTGGTTTTTGACGCGCAGGGGTTGCACAGCGACGAATGGATAACCTTAGACGAGCTGGAGAGTCGCGGACGCGAATTGCTGAAGACTAAGCCGCGATTGATCGATGAACTTTCGCACAGCACCAGTCCCGATGATCTTGCTACGTTGATTTACACCTCGGGCACCACGGGTGAACCCAAAGGGGTGATGCTGACTCACTCGAATCTCGTTTCCAATCTGGTCGACTCCTCAAGCCACTTTTCATTTAGCGAAGATGACGTCGCGCTTTCCGTGCTGCCTCTGTCGCATATTTTCGAGCGGCAGGCGTTGTACATGTATCTCTATCGCGGGATGGCAGTTTATTACGCCGAATCGCTCGAGACGATCGGACCAAACCTACGCGAGGTATCACCCACCATTCTTGTCGGCGTACCTCGAATCTTCGAGAAGATCTATGCGCGCATAAAAGAACGCGCGGCTGAGGAAGGCAAGGTCACGGTAGTTTTGCTCGCATGGGCCGTCGAGCTTGCGAAGGATTACGCGCGCCGAATGATTTACGGCGAGAAGATCTCCCCCTGGCTCAAGCTGCAGCATGCAGTAGCTTCGCGCCTGGTCTTCTCTCGCTGGAAGAAAGCGTTTGGCGGTCGCATTCGTCTGCTTGTCTCGGGCGGAGCCAGTCTGTCTGAAGATCTCGGTTTGCTCTATGTCGGTGCAGGAATACCGATAGTGCAGGGTTATGGCTTAACCGAAACATCGCCTGTGATCAGTTCGTGCGCCGTCGGACAGAATCGCGTCGGCACGGTCGGCAAGGCGATTAGGAATGTTGAGGTGCGCGTCGCTGCTGACGGAGAGATCGAAGTTCGCGGTCCGAATATCATGCGAGGCTACTACAACAAACCAGAAGCTACACGCGACGTCTTCACGGACGATGGGTGGTTCAAGACGGGTGACATCGGCACGATCGACAATGATGGCTTTCTACGAATCACGGATCGGAAGAAAGAGCTATTCAAGACGTCTGGCGGAAAGTACATCGCGCCACAACCAATCGAACAGATGATTAAGGGCTCGAGGTTTGTTAATCAGGTGGTTTTGGTCGGTAACGAGCGGAAGTTTCCTGCTGCTTTAATCGTGCCGGACTGGGAGCTGCTTGAATCTTACGCGCAACTGAAGGGTATCAAGGTTGGCAGCCGGAAAGAACTCTGTGAGCACCCGCGCATCATTGATCTCTTTGAACGCCAGATAGCAACTCACACGTCGGAGCTTGCTCAGTACGAACGTGTAAAGAAAATCGTGTTGCTCGAGAATGAGTTTACGATCGAGAACGGCGAGCTGACGCCCACGCTAAAGGTCAAGCGCCGCGTGATTGATGAGAAATACCGGTCAGTGATTGATCGGATTTATGACGAAGGATAACAACGGAAGAAAAATTGGCCACGGATGAACGCGGATAAAACTGATATGAACAGAGGAGAGATTCGAATTTCCTCCTTACTGTCTTATCCGTCTTATCACCGTGAATCCGTGGCTAAATTGTTCCGTGGTCAAGGTCCAGGAGCTGTAGTCCTCGGCAGTACGAGGTGGAGCGCCGATAGAATGCGATCCGCAGCATCCCGGGCTGCCTGTTGCAGCATTTGCTCTACATACGCCGACGAGTTTCTGCCTGTCGGAAGCGCAATAACACTGCCCTTGCTGTAAGCTCGCGGATAGGTTTTGCCTGAAGTCACCACCTTTGCCGTGTCCGGTCCAAACACCGTGTAATCCAGATAAAGATCCTGATAGTTTGGATTCGCGACAGTGGCGCTCATGTTGTCGTTTTTCAATTCAAGAAAAACAACGAAGCCTTCCTTTTGCGATTTCGCAAGTTTGATCGCTTGGCCACGAGTGATCTCCCGGCCAGTCACGTGCACTGCTGCGGATGGGGCGCTGCGCAAGCGCTCGGCGCAGCTTACAAGGACAGAGTCGTTGTAGTACACAGGCAAATTTGAAAAGCCGCCTGTAGGGGCGATTCCAACACTGATGTTTACACGCGGCTTCTCCGTCTCTGGCTTTACTGAAGGAGAGGGCTCAGGTGACGCTTCGGGAATTGGATCCGGTTTCTTCGGTGTTCGCCTTCCCGATTGCGCTGCCACCACGAGGGCCGCGAAGCCGACGCAAAAAGATATCGCCAGCCCGAGAACAAGACGATGGGAGATCAGTCGTGACGGATTCATGTTGTTAGTTCTCCGGGTTTAAGAAGGGCTCTTATTCTATCACCGGGACGCCGCAAAGAGGCACAAAAGGCACAAAGAACGTGCTGCCGCGGATTAACGCGGGTACCGCAGATACCTTGCAAAGAAGGAAGCAGACCTTAGAAATTTCTGTCAAAGATCCGCGTTAATCCGCGGCTGTATCTTCTGTGACTTTTTGCGGCCTTATCCCGTTTTGCTAGACTTGAATCGTCAACAAATGCATAAGCTAATCATCACCGACATCCACGAACAAGCCCGCGCAATTCGCTCATTCGATCTTATGCCTGAAGGCGAGAATCATAGCCATGGCATCTCATTCACACCCGGACAAGTTGCTGTCCTCCATGTGGAAGGTGAAGAACCTGCGTACTTTGCGTTCGCCGGCGCACCAGACGATCCAGAGCTCGAGGTGCTGGTGAAGAATCGAGTGGGCGCGAGTACTCGCATGTTCGAACTCGAGCGTGGCGACAGCGTTGAACTCCTGAAAGTCGTGGGCCATGGGTTCCCACTCGAAAGCCATGCCGGACGAGATCTCGTGTTCGTAGCAATGGGAATAGGAGTAGCTCCGCTTAGATCAGCGTTGCGGCATGTGCTAAAGCGAAAGGAACGATTTGGGCAGTTGATCGTCCTTTATGGTGCCCGTACTCCTGATGATTTCTGTTATCAGCATGAAATCGAAAGCTGGAGAGACGCAGGCGTGGAACTTCGTCAGGTGATTTCGCGGCCGGACGGACATGACTGGTCTGGGCCAACCGGCTACGTGCAGTCACTTTTGGACCATGTGCTGCCCAGTTTGTCTTCACCGGTTGCGCTTATCTGCGGATCGATGGAAATGCAGAACGAAACTCGCGATCGTCTTGCGCAAATGGGATTCGCGCCCCATGAGATTCTCACGAATTATTGAACGCTTCGAAATAGTACCTTTGGCTTTCGGTCTATGAAGCCAGTCCGCATTGGGATCACTGGGTACATCAGCCACAATTGCTTTTATTACTTTCTTCAGCATGATTTCAAACTAACCTCGCGGGAATCCATGCGCGTTGTCATTCTACTGCGGCAACTTGCGCGGTTCGTAGTAGGGCTTACCGTTTAGCTTCTCCACTTCCTTCCGGAAGTTCGTACCGTAGTCACGCTCTGCATCCGACAATGCCCAGGCTTGACGTTTGTAATTCCAATTGTCAGGTGCAAGTCGCTGGGCCTCTTTGAAGTGAGGAATAGCATCCGTACCCTTTCCTTGTTTGTACAAATATTCCGCAAGCCCAAATTCCACATCTGCCATCCCACGCTCTGTGCTTTGCGGTTTCATGTGCTCTCTTAGCTGATTTTCGCTCATCACATACTTACTGGCCTGCCCTTTCGTTGTCCAATCACGTATGGCATCAATGTATGGAGCAGACTCGATATTCGTAAACGACTTAAAGCGATCGTCGACAAAAGCCACTTCGGCAGGACGCACGATCCGGCCACGCTCGTCGATCCATACTGCCGTAGGCACATTTACCATGTTGTACTTTTGCGTGATGATCTGTTTTTCGTCGATGAGAGCTGTGTACTCAGGCTTCGCTGCCGTTATCCATTTCTCAGCATCGCGGACACCGCCAGTGTCTTCAGCTACGGAGATGATTTCCAGGTTTTTATTTTTCAGTTCTTTGTAGAGTGACTGCCATCCAGGCAGATCAAAGCGACAGCCTCACCAAGAGGCCCAGGTGACAAGTAAGACTTTCTTTCCGCGGAAGTCGCTAAGCGAGTGCATCTTCCCGCTTAGGTCAGGCAATGTGAAGTTTGGAGCTTCAAGTGAGGACACAAACGCGTTCGATTCTTCTGACCGGGGACCAAAATACCAAATCGCGTTTTTCTGATCCGTTGTGAACGGTTGTTTTATGAGTCTCGCAAATTCCGAGACATTGAACCAGGTCGTTCCCTTCGCCTTCGAAACGAATTCCTGCTGTCGGTTTTTCGGAAGTGGAAAACACAACTGACCTCGACACACGCCTTGCGGCTTGATCTCATACCCGGTGGCGCGCTTCAGATCCGTCGTCAAAATCCATAGGTCAGCGGTCTTTGCCGGCCAGGGCGTAACCTGCGTCGCAACGCCATCATAGATGAGCACGGAGCTTGAATCCTTTCCTGTCGCAACACACGCACAAACGAAGATCAGCGCCGCAATTGCTGTGTATCTAAACACAGTGTTCCTCCTCTCTTATTGCTTCTGGCTTGTGCTCTCGTTCCTGTTCCTTACGATCGGCAACACGATGCGCGATGCGTTGGTGGAGCTGTGATATACGCGTTGCGTAGCTTTCTGAAAATCCGCGTCCGTTCCCAATTTGTAATTCGACAAATACTTTTGGGGATTACGAGCAACCAATGGGAACCAGGTGCTCTGGACCTGGACCATGATCCGGTGGCCCTTCTTAAAGGTGTGAACGATTCCCGGCATGACGTACGGTATCTTCATCGGCGTATTGACTTTCAGCGGCTCGGGTTTTTCGAAGCTATTGCGGAAGCGTGCCGGGAATGGCTCGCCGCGTAGCAGCATTTGATAACCGCCCGGCTGAAATACGCAATCAGCAGACGTATCTGGAGGCCGCATCCTTTCCGCTTGGCCATTCGGCAAGCGATTTCCCGTTTCCGGATATTGGTAATCATCAGGGAAGACATCGATCAACTTCACGATGAAGTCGGAATCTGTTCCCGTCGATGCAATAAACAACTCGGGTTTGATGGCACCAGCAACAGTAATGTCTTCAGTTAATGGGTCGGTCTGATAAACAAGAACATCCGGTCGTCCGCTGACGAACCGCTGATCCTCTGTCATGAAATCGCGCGGATAGTTCAGCGTGATCTTTTGTGTGTACGGAACTGGATTCATCGGATCGCTGACGTACTCATCGTATGCCGCGTTAGGTTTCACAGGAACTGAAAACGACAGCTTGCCGGCGGGAAGCAGGTAGAGCGGTGTATCTGAAGCTGCTTTTGGCGACCAGTCAGCAAACTCACGCCACTCGAGCGAGCCCGTGTCGAACGCATTAACTTCCTTGATTTGAGGTATCTCTCCTTTGTCCTTCAGGAAATGATTGAAGAACGCCAGCTCAAATTTGTCCCGATAAAAAAGCGAAGTCTTGCTTCCGAAATATGCTGTGCCGAGCCAATCGCCGTCTGAACGTGCCCAGCCACCGTGGAACCAAGGCCCCATCACGAGCACGTTGTAGATGCCGGGATTCTGAGCTTCGATGTGCTCGTAAGTCTTCAATGCTCCGTACAAGTCTTCATTGTCATACCAGCCACCGACGGTCATCACTGCCGCTTTTATATTCCTTAGGTTGGGAAGGATGTTGCGCTCTTTCCAGAACTGATCGTAATTGGGATGGGTCATCATCTGGTCCCAGAACTTGATTCGAAATCCAAACTGCTTCTCATAGAGATCGCCAAGGTTTTTCAATCCACCGGCTTTCAAATAGAAGTCATAGCCATCCTGTGTTCCGAAGCTGAATGGTTTTACGTAATCATCCTTTGATGTTGGTGTCGGGCGCAGCTGACCGAAACCCCTGAAGAAGGAAAAGTTCTGCGCAAGAAATAAAGCGCCGTTGTGATGATCGTCGTCGCCGTGGAACCAATCGGAAACGGGCGCCTGTGGCGAGATTGCTTTTACTGCCGGATGGCCATCGATTCCGACTACGGACGTGTAAAAACCAGGATACGAAATGCCGTAAGCTCCGACGCGGCCGTTGTTGTTGGGCACATTCTTGATTAGCCAATCGACCGTATCGTACGAATCGCTGATCTCGTCGGTCTGCTTTGCGGTCTTGTTTGGAATGTAAGGTCGAACATCTTCAAAGGTGCCTTCACTCATGTACCTGCCGCGCACATCCTGGTAAGCGAAGATGTATCGCTCTTCAGGAAAAAGCTCATTCGGTCCGATGAGGTTCTTGAACTTGTCTTCGCCGTATGGTCCGACGCTGTACGGTGTTCGGTTGAGCAGAATCGGATACTTCTGAGAGGTGTCGCGAGGCGTGTAGATAGCGGTGAAGAGCTTGACGCCATCGCGCATCGGGATCATCACTTCGCGTTTGGTGTAATTCGCCTTGATGAAATCAGCGACTGCCTGCTGTTGCGGCGTCAGCGGCTGCTGCCCTTGTCCGAGTACGGAAGAAACGACGAATAGGAAGACGATTATGAGCGGCAGAATACGATTCGGTTTCATCATGTCCTTATTTCAAGTGTGATGGAGAGTGTCCGGGCTGATTATCCACAGAATACAGCTTCGAGCGAAGCGCACAGGTCAATTCCCCGTAGTAAGACTGTGACTCCTGGGCGAAGACGTGAGCCGAACCTTGCTGAATGAGCATTCATTCAGTATCATTTGACCGCCCCGCAGTGTCCCCGAAAGAAAGGTGAGTCAGCAAACCGAATGATGCGTATCGAACGAGCAGCCGTACTCGGAGCGGGAACCATGGGTGCACAAATAGCCGCCCACCTTGCTAATGCCCGAATCCCTACTCTTCTGCTCGATATTCCACCCCGTGAATTGACTCCAGCCGAGCAGGCCAAAGGACTGACGCTTGAATCTCCGGCAGTTCGCAATCGCATTGCGCAAGCCGGTCTCGACGCTGCCAAAAAAGCCAAACCGGCAGCGTTCTTTACCCCGGAACTCGCCTTGCTCGTGACGATCGGCAACTTCGATGACGATCTTCCAAAACTCAAAGACTGCGACCTGATAATCGAAGCAGTCGTTGAAAACCTCGAAATCAAGCGCAGTCTCTATCAACGAGTCGAAAAACATCGCCGGCCGGGAACGATTATCGCTTCCAACACTAGCGGCATACCGATTCGATTCCTGGCTGAAGGAATGTCCGAGGATTTCCGCCAGCACTTCCTGGGCGTGCACTTTTTCAATCCACCACGCTACCTGCATCTCGTCGAAATTATCCGGACCGATTGGACGAAGCCCGAAGTTTCCTGCTTCGTGTATGGCTTTCTCGATCAGCGACTTGGAAAAGGGGTCGTAGCAGCAAAGGATCGACCTAACTTCATCGCGAATCGCATCGGCACCTTCGGCGCTCTGCACACAATCAAGACAATGCTGGAAGACGGTTACTTGATCGAAGAAGTCGACAAATTGACGGGGCCGGTCCTGGGCCGTCAAAAGAGCGCGACGTTCCGCACGTTCGACATCGTGGGTTTGGATGTCTTTTCTCACGTCATCAAGAATCTCTACGAAGCCCTTCCTGAAGACGAAGAGCGCGAGATGTTCGTCGCTCCCGAGTTTCTTCAGAAGATGGTCGAGCGCGGCATTCTCGGTAACAAAACCAAGGGCGGTTTTTACCAGAAGCAAAAAGGCGAGGGCGATAAGAGGGAGTATCTCGTTCTTGACCCGGCGACTCTCGAATATCGTGCATCGCAAAAAGTGAAGCTGCCATCACTCGATGTGGCGAAAAACATCGAGGACACCGGAGAGCGGATCAAGACGCTTGTCTGGGCCAAGGACCGCGTCGGTGCTTTTCTTTGGAAAACGTTCTCACGAACGGCCTCCTATGCTGCGAATCGAATTCCTGAGATCTCCGATACGGTCGTGGAAGTTGATCGCGCATTGCGTTGGGGTTTTGGTTGGGAACTTGGACCATTCGAGGCCTGGGATGTCATCGGTGTTGCGAAGTCCGTGGCGCGAATGAAGGATGAAGGCCAGCCCGTTCCAACCAATGTCGAAAACATGCTCGCGACGGGCGCCACTTCGTTCTACAAGAAGGAAACCGGACAGCAGTTTTACTTCGATTTTGCCAGTGGCAAATATCTTCCGCTGGCCGACCCGCTGGGTGTGACGATTCTAAAGTCAGTGAAGGAGCGAACGGGAGTCATCAAGAAGAATCCCGGAGCGTCTTTGATCGATATTGGCGATGGAGTCGCATGCCTCGAGTGGCATTCGAAAATGAACGCTATCGGCGGCGACCAGCTGCAGATGCTGAAGTTTGCGCTCGCAGAAGTGGAGAAGAACTTTGTCGGATTAGTGGTCGGGAACCAGGGTGCAAACTTTTCCGTCGGCGCAAATCTCATGTTGATGCTGATGGAAGCCCAGGACGAAAATTGGGACGAGTTGGACATGATGGGCCGAGCTTTTCAGGCATCCATCATGAGCTTGCGTTATTCGCCGAAGCCGGTTGTGGTCGCTCCTTTTCAAATGGTGTTTGGCGGCGGGTGCGAGATGGTGTTGCACGCCGATCGCGTGCGAGCGGCTGCGGAAACCTATGTCGGGTTAGTCGAAGTAGGCGTCGGGATCATCCCTGCAGGCGGAGGTACGAAAGAGATGCTGGTGCGAGCTCTCGATTCTATTCCGCCAAATATGTCCGATGCCGATCCATTCCCATTCGTGAAGCGCGCGTTTGAGACGATCGCTCTGGCGAAGGTAGCGACGTCCGCCGAGGAAGCTCGATCACTTGGATTCCTCAATGAGGACGATACGATCTCGATGAACACGGATCGACTGATCGCCGACGCAAAGAAAGAGGTTTTGGCCCTGGCCGCGAGGGGTTACGTGCAGCCACAACAGCGAACAGACATTCTCGCGCTCGGAATGCCGGCGTTATCAACGTTGAAGCTCGGAATTCATCAGATGAAACGCGCGGGGTACATTTCAGATTATGATGCGGAGATCGGCACGCGACTGGCTCGCGTGTTGACCGGAGGAGATCTCAATCATCAAACGCGAGTATCGGAACAGTATCTTCTGGACCTCGAGCGCGAAGCGTTTCTGAGTCTCGTTGGTCAGAGGAAGACCCAGGAGCGAATAGCGCACATGTTGAAAACCGGTAAGCCATTAAGGAATTGAGGAAGAGATTTAGCCACAGATGAACGCAGATAAAACGGATCTAAAAAGAAAACAAATGACTGTGAACGGATTTACGTTTTCTGATCTGCGTTTAATCCGCGTGAATCCGCGGCAAAGATTGTGATTGGAGTTGAGAAATGAGAGATGCAGTAGTTGTGTCGGCGGTGAGGACGGCTGTCGGCAAAGCGCCCAAGGGAACGCTTAAGAATACGAGACCTGATGAAACCGGCGCCGCGGTAATCAAAGAAGCGATCGCGCGTGTTCCTGGTCTTGAAGGCTCACACGTAGATGATGTGATCATGGGATGCGCCATGCCTGAAGCAGAACAGGGGATGAACGTCGCCCGAGCTGCTGCGATTCGAGCAGGTCTGCCTGTCGAAACGAGCGCAATGACCATTAATCGCTTCTGCTCTTCAGGTCTGCAGTCGATTGCCATGGCTGCGGATCGGATAAGAGGTGGCGGCGCCGAGGTCATTGTCGCCGGCGGACTGGAATCGATGTCGATGATCCCGATGGGCGGTCACATCATTCGCCCCAACCCATATCTCGTTGAGCATTATCCCGACTTCTATTTGAGCATGGGCCTGGCAACTGAAAATGTTGCGCGCAAATACCAGGTTAGTCGTGAAGAGCAGGACCAGTTCGCTTTGCGTTCTCACCAGAGAGCTGCTGCAGCATTGGACGCGGATAAGTTCAAGGACGAGACGGTACCATTTACGGTAACCGTCGAGGAGCTTGATGCGCGCGGGCGCAAACAGCACCGCGAGATTGTTTTTGACAAAGATGAAGGAGTCAGGCGCGACAGTACTCTCGAGGGGCTCGCCGGACTGAAGCCTGCCTTTCAGCTGAAGGGAACAATTACGGCCGGTAACGCCTCACAGATGTCGGACGGCGCTGCGGCGGCGGTGGTTATGTCAGACGCTCGCGCCAAAGAGCTGGGAGCAAAACCGATGGCACGCTTCGTTGCCTACGCGACCGCAGGTTGCCCTCCTGAGGAGATGGGTATTGGACCAGTCTATGCCATTCCGAAAGTGCTGAAGCTGGCCGGCCTGACACTCGACGACATTGATGTGATCGAATTGAATGAAGCTTTCGCAGCACAGTCTCTCGCGGTGATCAAGACGCTCGGGCTCGATCCGGATAAGGTCAATGTAAACGGGGGCGCGATAGCGCTGGGCCATCCGCTTGGTTGTACCGGAGCGAAGTTAACTGCGAGCATTCTGCGCGAGCTCGAACGCCGTAATGGCCGCTACGGAATGGTGACGATGTGCGTTGGCGGTGGCATGGGGGCGGCAGGAATTTTCGAGCGAATTTAAACTTCACCACACACTGAGAAAGGATCAGTTTTATGGCAGCCGTAGTCGAATCCAAACAACTCGTTAAAGGCGGAGCTTTCCTGATCGAAGAGCGTACGCCGGAAGAGATCTTCACTCCCGAGGATTTCACGGAAGAGCATTTGATGATTGCCGATACCACCAGGCAATTCGTCGACTACGAGGTCTCTCCGCGAATCGACGAGCTGGAACATCACGACTGGAAACTCGCGCGTGAGCTGGTCAAGAAGGCAGCGGATCTTGGCTTGATCGGCGCGAACATCCCTGAAGAGTACGGCGGGCTGGGGTTGGACCAGACGAGCGGAGCTCTAGTAGGTGAGAACATCGGTCGCTCGGCATCATTTGCTACCACGCTCGGAGCTGAAAGCGGCATCGGATTGTTGCCTATCATCTACTTTGGCACCGAAGCTGCGAAACAGAAATACCTGCCGCGTATCGCCACAGGCGAACTCATCACCGCTTACGCGCTGACCGAGGCAGGCTCCGGCTCGGATGCAATGGCCGCGAAAGCTACGGCGCGCCTCAGCAACGATGGCAAGGAGTACGTCCTCAACGGCGAGAAAATGTGGATTACGAACGGCGGCTTCGCCGACATCTTCGTGGTGTTCGCAAAAGTTGATGGCGACAAGTTCTCAGCTTTCATCGTGGAACGTCAGCCAGGCCTTACTTCCGGTGCGGAAGAGCACAAGATGGGGATCAAAGGTTCGAGTACAACGGCGCTGGTCCTTTCCGACGTTCGTACGCCGGTTGAAAACCTTCTCGGCGAAGTAGGTAAAGGTCACAAGATAGCTTTCAACATTCTGAACATTGGTCGCTTCAAACTCGGCGCGATGTGTACCGGCGGAATGAAACTGATGACCCACGAGTCGGTGCGTTACGCGAACGAGCGTCATCAGTTCGGCAAATCAATCTCTTCCTTTGGCGCTATTAAGGCGAAGCTCGGTGAGATGGCGATCCGCACGTGGGTCGGCGAGTCGATGATCTATCGCACCTTGGGAATGATCGAGGCCGGAATCGGCGCCATCGGAGACAGCAAGGACATGGACGCGCGGCTTCGGGCAATCGAAGAGTATGCAGCGGAGTGCTCGATTGTTAAAGTGGCACTGTCCGAGTACTGCAATTTCGTCGCTGACGAAATGGTCCAGATCTATGGCGGCTATGGTTACTCAGCTGATTACCCTGCTGAACGCGCCTACCGCGACTCGCGCATCAATCGCATTTTCGAAGGCACTAACGAGATCAATCGGATGTTGATACCTGGCCGGCTGATGAAGAGTGCGATGAGCGGTCGACTGCCGTTATTAGCTGCTGCACAAGCTTTGATGGATGAAGTGTTATCGCCGCAAATGGCCGGGTTCGATGATGATGACAGCCTGCTCGCAACCGAGCAGAAGCTTGTAAAGAACGCGAGAAAGGTCGCGCTGATGACACTCGGCACGGCGGCGCAGAAGTACATGATGGCACTTGCGGATCAGCAGGAGATTCTGATGGGGGTGGCGGACATCATCACGGATGTGTATGCGATGGAGTCTGCAATTCTTCGAACCTTGAAGATTGCGTCGATACAAGGTGAAACAGCGGCGGCACGTTATATCGACATGACTCGGGTATTTTGTAACGACGCGGTCGAACGAATCGAGGCACACGCAAAGAATACGCTGGCGGCGATGGCAGAAGGAGATGAGTTACGAACGTTGTTGGCCGCGTTACGTCGTTTCACGAAAGTAACTCCGATGAATACGATTGCCGCACGCCAGGTGATTGCCAACGAGATGATCGCCGCGAACAAGTATGTGTATTGAGAATTTCAAATTTTGAGATTTGAAATCTGAGATCTGAATTTGAGATCCGGAGCCTGATACCTGGAATTTGAAATCTGAAATTTGATCTGAACACTTTTCACTTTGAATTCTCATTCCTCAGGTCTATCATCGCCAGGCTTTATCCAGCCTCACCTGGAGGTTCTCCTCACCATGAAGTACACACGCTTCGAAGATCTGCCTGTCTGGAAAGACGCCCTCGAATTAGCAGTCCGAGTATTTGCGCTAACGAGTCACCGCGCCTTCAAAGGGCATTATGACTTAAAAGATCAACTTGAACGTGCTGCTGTCTCAGTCTCGAATAACATTGCAGAAGGGTTCGAACGAGGCTCAACCAACGAGACAATTACGTTTCTATACATCTCGCGCGGTTCCTCTGGCGAAATTAGATCCATGAGCCATTTGTTGGATCGGCTGCCAAAAGTTCAGGATCTCAGATCTGAGATCGCAGATATAAGAGGGAGAGCCGAAAGCATCTCGCGACAACTGCGGGCGTGGTGCGATTCCATGCAAAACTCAAACATTCGCGGTCAACGCTACTTAACTGATAAATCCCGACGTTTGGAACAACAGGCTCGTGACAGAGACGAGTTTGTTCGAGAGTTGGCTCGGGAGCGGGAAAGAATTCTAAGAGAGCTAATCGCGAAGCGCAGTCAAAAGGTATAAGACAAAGCAAGTGTTCCACCAACAAGACCATAAGTGAATTACGCGTTGACCCATCAAAAATAACTCGTGCGTATCGTCCCTATTTCAGTGCCGACGCCTTTCTACATTGGGCCGGTCAATGTCTATCTCATCGCCGAAGAACCACTGACCCTCATCGATACTGGCCCAAAAACCAAAGAAGCCGTCGAAGCCCTCAGATCCGGTCTCCGGAAGGCCGGCTTCTTAATCTCCGACGTCCGCCGGATTGTTCTGACGCATGCTCATGAAGATCATTGCGGGCTGGCGCGCTCTGTCCGTGACGAGGCGAAGGACGCGGAAGTACTGGTCCATGCATGGGAGACGGGTCATCGTGTTGGCCGGCTCGAGTATTCCGAGCACCGGTCGCTTCTCGTGCGCGCCGGAGTTCCAGATGACGAGATCCAAACAATGCGGCGAATGTACGAAGGCGTTCGTTTCTATGCCGACTCATTTGCTGAAGGCGAATTCGGTCCGCTGCTCGATGAAGCAGAGCTCGATTTTGCTTCCGGATCGTTGCGGATTGTTCATACGCCAGGTCACACGCCCGGGTCTTGCTCGTTTGTGCGGGAAGCAGATCGAACAATCATCGCGGGCGACTGTGTGTTGAAGCGAATTACTCCAAACCCGATTCTCTCGCCCGATCCAATTGATACCTCAAAGCGGTTTCCGTCCCTCGCCGAGTACATGGTGAGCCTCGCTCGATTGCGGACGTTCGCTCCCACACTCGTGTACGGCGGTCACGGTGAGCCTGTACGCGATTACGAAGAACTCTTCAACCGGTACATTCGGGCAATCACGGAACGACAGAACCAGGTTCTTGGGTTGATTCCGAAAGCAGGAGCCACGGCGTGGGAAATTGCGCAAAAGATGTTTCCCGGCGCCGACGACGTGCATCGCTTCCTGGCAGTGTCTGAAGCGGTCGCGCACCTCGACCTCGCGCACTCTGAAGGAAAGATTGGAATGGAGGTCAGCGGCGAGGGGGAGGTGTACATAAGGACGTAGGCAAGGAGAAAGAGCCATTTATCAGTGATCGTTTGACATTTCTCATTTTCCATTTGCTCCCGCTGCCACCACCTGCCGGCTGCCTCCGGCCTCCTGCCTCCTGCCTCCTGCTTCTGCTTCCTTTCTTTTTGGAACCGCACCTCCGCCCAGGCGTTAAACTCCAAAATTCGTCCGGAGGATTTCCCGAACCATGGCAAAAAAACACGCAATTTATCTCCTGCTGGCCATAACTCTGTCCGCTACTGCCGCCCTGGCGCAGCAGCCCGTGAATCCGCCCGAACCATTGGGCGCCGAAAGCTTTAATCGCTCCTTCTCATTCCTAATTGAGGGCGAAGGCTTTCTCGGGGTGAATGTCGAGGACATCAGCAAGGAAAACATGGGACGCTATGGACTGCGATCGGTGCGCGGTGTTGGTGTGACAAGCGTCGCTAAGGACAGTCCGGCTGAAAAGGCTGGCATCAGAAAAGATGACGTCATTCTCCGCGTCGACGGTGACAACGTGACCAGCACTCGAAAGCTTAGCCGGCTCATTTCCGAGATCGCTCCCGATCAGAGTGTCAGAATCACGATCAGCCGCGGAGGTGCCGAGCAGGAAGTGACGGCGACAATCGCGAAACGCGACGAGTCGCCTCGGTTTGAAGGACTGCTTCGAAGCTCTCCGGAAGTCTGGCGGATGGAGAATCCACCCTCTTTTGGTGGGTTCGCTTATGCGTTTGGCAAGAGTCGTCGGATTGGCGTCAGCACAATACCGCTGACCAAACAGCTGGCAGACTACTTCGGCATCGCAGACGGTAAGGGTCTGCTGATTACGTCCGTGACCGAGGATGGACCAGCTGCAAAAGCCGGCTTGAAAGCAGGCGACGTCATCGTCTCTGTCGATGGAGAGAAAGTCGAGGCTGCTGGTGACGTCTCACGCATAATTAGCCAGAAAAAGGATGGCGACGTCAGCGTAACCATAATTCGAAATAAGAGTCAGCAAACCATCCGAGTCACCCCGAAAGAAGGAGATTCCTCGTTTGTGTTTCCGAACTCGACTACGCGGGCCGGGAGGCAGATCGTGATTCCACGAATTGAATTACCTGTGATTCCCGAGGTGAACATCGCGCTTCCGCGTATCGAGATCCCGACAATACCTGAGATCAAGATCAACATCCCCGTCGTACGACCGATAAAGGTCAAAAATACTGAGCGGGTGCGGACAATCTGACGGGTCGCGGAACTGTATTACCCAGGAGCGGGACGGCATTTTCCATTTGCCATTATACGTTTTTGATTTTCCATTTATTTCCGTTCGCAGTTGAGCTGACCAACCTTGGCAACATCAACTTGGAACAGCGGTGTTAAATGGAAAATGGAAAATGTACAGTGGTAAATGGAAAATAACGGGCCCGCCTTTCTGTGAGTTACTACCCTCCTCTGTCCCTTCAGCAACTCGCTCCTCTAACTACTACCGTCGCTTGCGCCGTAGCCGCTTAATATGTGATCATCGGTAGGTGAGGAACGCAATCGTACATTGTCCTTATCCCTCAAGGAGTAAATAGAGAGTGAAAGCGGAATTGGAGCAGTTGGTCGCTTTACAAACCCTGGACACGAGCATACGAAGACTGGAACGAGAAATAGAAGCTAACCCTGAGAGGCGCGCTGAGATCGAAAAAGAGTTCGATCAGCGCGCTTCTGATATTAGGGCCCTCGAAAACCGTCGAGACGAAGCGAAACACACCCGCGCACGCCTGGAGGCAGAAACTATCGAACAGCGTGGAAAGGCCGAACGCGCCGAGCGGAATCTCATGTCGTCCAAGCGGCAGGAAGAGTACACCGCTGCTATCCGCGAAACAGACGCCGCCCGCAAGCAGATTTCGGCAATTGAAACGCAAATCCTTGAGCAGATGGAGGCTCTCGAAGAGGCAGAAAAGGCACTGGGCGAGCGTGCCGATCAAATCGCCAGTCTGAACTCAGACCGCGCCCAAAGACTCAGTATATTTGACGAAGAAGCACAGGCAAGAACCCAGCAGCTCGAGACGGCACGAGCCGAGCGTCAGAGAGTGTTCTCCAGTCTCTCCAAACCGCTTAGTTCCCTCTATAACCGAATCAGTGCCCGCATACGTGACGGTGTTGCCGTGGCTGAAGCTCGCAACGGATCGTGCTCGGCGTGCTTCATGGCATTGCGTCCACAGGTAATGGCCGAAGTTCGGCGCGGCGAAGAAGTAATTACCTGTGACAACTGTAGCCGTATTCTGTACTACGTTCCGAATGCAGTTTCATCAGACCAGGCTTCAGCGCAACCTAAGGTTGTCATGACCTAGCCCAAACCCCCAGGTTCCAGTACCCCAATCTCACGGATCAATACCAATGAGAGTCCTTGTCACCGGTGGCGCAGGTTACATCGGTAGCGTACTTACCGAACAACTTATTAACCGCGGACACCAGGTCGTCGTCTACGATAATTTCTCGAAAGGACATCGAGGCGCTGTCGTCGAGGGAGCTGCACTAGTCTCGGGAGATCTCCTCGACACCGCACTTTTGCGAGATACGCTGACCGGCAACAAGATTGAAGCCGTCGTGCACATGGCGGCGTTTGCGCTGGTGGGCGAATCGGTTCAAGAGCCTGCGAAGTATTACCACAATAATGTCGTCGGAGGTCTCAGTCTTCTCGATGCCATGTTGCAAGCGAAGGTGCTGAAGCTGGTTTTCTCCTCGACATGTGCTACTTACGGTGAACCGGAAAAGCAACCTATTGACGAGACCGCTCCAAATAACCCCACGAACCCGTACGGCGAAACG
Source organism: Acidobacteriota bacterium (assembly GCA_046726175.1). Lineage (GTDB taxonomy): Bacteria > Acidobacteriota > Blastocatellia > Pyrinomonadales > Pyrinomonadaceae > PSRF01. The sequence continues at coordinate 12,961 of JBKPAC010000100.1, read as the reverse complement.
AAGCTCGCACTTGAGAAAGCGATGAAGTGGTACGACCGCGCTTACGGGCTGCGATACATCGCGCTGCGCTACTTCAATGCGGCAGGTGCAAGTGAAAAATGTGGCGAGGTGCACGATCCGGAACCACACATTATTCCGATTGCGTTACAGGCAGCGGCTGGGAAACGTTCGCATGTGGAAATCTTTGGTGATGATTACGCTACGCCGGATGGCACGTGCATACGAGATTACATTCATGTGATTGACTTGGCTGAAGCTCATATTCTCGCGCTCGAGTTGACTCAGGACAGTCGTATTTACAATTTGGGTTGCGGTGGTTCGGGGTATAGCGTCCGGCAGGTTATTGAAGTTGCGAGAGATGTAACTGGAAAAGAGATCCCTGTGCGAATTGGTCCAAGGCGTCCGGGCGATCCTCCAGTCCTGATCGCCAGCTCGGAAAAGATCAAGCGCGAGCTAGGGTGGCAGCCGCGATATCAGGATTTGCATTCCATCGTCCAGTCGGCATGGAATTGGATGTTGGCCCATCCGAATGGCTACGAGGATTGAGGCTAGCCCAGCGAAGAAAACCAGCCGCGGATTAACGCTGATCAGACCGATCAAAAGCAGAGAGAGTTGAGATGCGTTTGCTTTTTTGATCCGTCTAATCCGCGTTTATCCGCGGCTAATTTCCCCCTCACATTCGGTGCCCCACGATGTCGAACGTGAATTCGATCGTGTCACGCACGCGCACCAGACCATGGACCGCAGATGTAGCTTTTACGCCAAAGTCGCCTCGATCTATCGTGAACTTGCCAACGGAACGTAGATCGTTCCCGGTCAGCGTTACGTCAGCGGGAATCACTATTCTTTTCGTGACACCGTGCAAGGTCAAATTGCCGGCGATTTTCACTTCGTAACGGCCACCCTGGAGTTTTCCCGTCACTTCTGTACTGCGAAAAGTGATCTCGGGATACTTTGCAGGCTCAAGAACGATCTCTCGCAATTCTTTGTTAATGATCTGTTTCTGCTGGTCCGTAAAGACGTCTCGAGTTTCGACCAGCGAATCAGCCTTTACTGTTAATTGCAGCGAGGCCGGAGTAATGGAATTTGGTGTGAGCTCAGCCTCGCCAGAAAACTCACGAGCAGCAATCAGGTGATCGTGGCCCTTAAACCACAGTAGTCCGCCCGCGAACGCTCGGCCCACAAACTTGCTTTGACTGGGATCGATTCGAAAGCGAAGCGTTTCAGGTGAGAAGTTTCCTGTTGGTCCAGCTTTACCGGTCGCAGCTGTAGGTGGAGTAGTAATCCCATGTGAAACCGCCAGTAACACGGTCACGATTAATACATCTACGGCCCGTCTACCTTTTATGACATTACGCATCTTCTTCCCTTTCGTTAACACAAAAAAGCTCGTATGAAGGAAAATAAGCGCATCGACGCACTTGTGGGGATGGTCCATGCTAATAAAAAACTTTGACGGTCGGATTGTGAAGTTGTCGAGAAATGGTCTTGACGGAAGTTGCGGTTGCTCGGAACCAGCGGTAACTTGAATGACACTTATGGCAACTCGCAGCACAAAAAACCTGCAAAAGACTTCCGCTGTCAAGCGCACACCCCAGAAGAAGGGTCCCGAGATCTCGGTCGAAGAGTTTCTCGCGTTAAAGAAACCAAAAGGCGATCTTATTCTTCACGTCGAAGGAGAGTCGGTATCGTTAACGAGTCTGGATCGGATCTATTGGCCGGACGAGAAGCTTACAAAGTTCGATCTTCTTTGCTACTACCTCCTCGTAAGCGATCACATCATGCCGTTTCTAAAGGATCGGCCGGCAATCCTGCAGCGCTGGCCCAGAGGGATCAAGGCGCCGATGTTCTTTCAACAGGACCTGGAAAGTGCACCGGCCTTTATAAAAACTGTGAGGCTAACGAACCAGGAAGGACGAGAACTTGATTACGCGGTCTATACAACCACCGGTTCACTGCTGCACTTTGTTAATCTTGGATCAATCGAGCAACACCCTTGGCATTCCACAATCAAGCGTCTCGACAAGCCTGATTGGATTGCCATCGATCTCGATCCGAAGAAAGCTCCCTGGGAAAATGTGCTCCAGGTCGCACTGGTAGTAAAAGAGGTCTGTGACGAGATCGGGTTGCAGGTCTTTCCAAAAACGTCGGGCTCTTCGGGTATGCACATCTACGTGCCGTTGAACCCAAAAAACGAATACGACAAGGTTGCTGAGTTCGCCAGGATGCTTGCCGGAGAAGTCGCCAGAAGAGCTCCGCAGATCGCCACGGTCGAACGATCGATAGCAAAACGTAAACCGACGCAGGTCTACGTTGATTCCATGCAAAATGCGCGCGGAAAGAGTCTGGCGTCGGTCCTCACAGTACGAGCAAAACCAAAGGCAACTGTTTCGATGCCGCTGACCTGGAAACAAGTGGAACGAGGGGTCAAGATTACAGACTTCACACTTGAGAATGTGCCGTCCATACTGGCGAAAAACGGTAATCGCTGGTCCGAATTCTTCTCAGCGCGCCAGACGTTAAAGTTACCGTAATCACTGGGAGCGCGGGCGTCTCGGCCGGCTCCTGGATCCCTATGACCTATAATCTTCCCGGCGGGCGAGACGCCCGCGCTCCCCTCGCCTTGACTGATTCAACCACACCTGACTATTCTTAGCCGCGTAGGGCAGTTGCCCTCTTAAACGATGGTCAGACAGCGCAACAGCTATCGCTACTATTATTACGGTCCGCTCTCCTGCTGGAGGGACGGTCGGGCGATGGCTTGTCACTGCGCGATGACCACTTAGCGCTAAAGACAATTTCCAAAAGCCGGCCACCGGTCCTTCCAGTAGGAAGGATGGGTGGCCGGTTTTTTTGGTTTTTAAAAAATCTACTTTGAAAGGCGTGAATCATGGAAACCCAGGTAGAACAATCGCCACTTATTGACCACGTGGATATGCGAATGGTCGGCGTTGAGGAAGATGAGCTGATCGCAGATAGAAATAACATCGTTCAGTTGGATCCGGATCATCCGGGCTTTCGAGATCCCGAGTACCGCCGGCGACGTAATCGCATCGCGAAGATTGCACTCGGCTATCGACCCGGGCAACCAATTCCGGATGCGCCTTACAGTGAGGAAGAACATCAGGTATGGAGCGCGATCTGGAAAGCACTCAAGCCGGCACATGCTCGACACGCCTGCGCAGAATACCTGGCGTCCTTGAATCGTTTGGATTTCGACACCGAACGGATCCCGCAGTTGCGGGAAGTAAGCAAACGAGTCGAAGCCATCAGCGGCTTTCGGCTTGAGCCTGTCGCAGGACTGGTCGAGCCGCGAGTGTTTCTCGAGAACCTGGCGAACGGTGTGTTTCTCTGCACTCAGTACATTCGCCACCACTCGACTCCGTTGTATACCCCCGAACCGGATGTGGCCCACGAGATCATCGGGCATGCCGTGACTCTGGCAAGCGAACCTCTGGCCGAGCTCAATCGACTGTTTGGTGAAGCCGTGAAGCGTACGTCATCTGCCGATCGTCTGTTGCTGTTGTCACGTCTCTACTGGTTCACCATTGAGTTTGGTGTGTTGCTCGAGGGCGATGCGGTTAAGGCTTATGGAACTGGGCTTCTCTCGTCGGCAGGAGAACTCGAAGAGATGGGGGCAGCCGAGCTGCGTCCGTTAGATATTGACGCCGTGATAGCGCGACAGTACGACCCGACACACTATCAACCGGTGCTCTTCTGCGCCGACTCATTCGCCTCGCTGTATGGCACGTTACGCGAGTACCTGGTCAGTTGGTCATGAAATGAGAGCGATCGTTCGCTTCGTGGAACATGAATGGGCCGCTTCCAAATCTACGGATTTGGATCGGCCTATTGGAGTTTTCGGATGATCGTGGGACGAGCGGGCGTCTTTTCTCGATAAAACAACGCATCTTTCCTGCGAGATGCGGCACCTTACTTGCTCATCGCTTAATTACTCCCCTGGCTGATCCAACTCAAGTCATGCGGCAAGCTGAACTTCAATCCCCTGAGTACCTGATTTCAAACCGGTTCTTTCCGCCGGGTACCAGACTGCATAGAACCCTGAACTCTTCCCAACGCTCTAAGGAGGCATCCATGCGGCTTCGAAATATATTTGTTTACGCGATTATTCTTTTCGCTATCCCGTTTTTTATGGCCGTGACGGCAAGCACTGCGCTTGCCCAATCATCCGCAACGTTACAAGGCACTGTGACGGACCAGAAAGGAGCGGTTGTCCCCAACGCTACTGTTACTGTCCGCAACCGCGCTACATCATTCGAGCGGACCACGCAGACGGACAGTATTGGCAACTACCAAGTTGCAGCGCTCCCTGTCGGAAACTACAGCGTCGAGGTCAAACTACAGGGCTTCAAGACCAATACCGTTGATGTTGTCCCGGTTGAGGTTGCTCGAACCGTCGTGCTGAACTTCCAACTCGAGGTTGGCGACATCTCGCAGCAGGTCCAGGTAATTTCCGACACGCCGGTCATCGAGACCGCTACCACCTCGGTCGGAACGGTTATCAACCAGCGCACTGTTCAGGAGATTCCGCTGAACGGAAGGCACTTCGTTGACCTTGGTCTTCTCATTCCTGGCTCCGTTACGCCGCCGCAAAACGGTTTTCTTACGGCACCGCTTCGCGGTCAGGGTTCATTCGCATTCAACACGGCGGGAAATCGTGAAGACACAGTTAACTTCATGATTAATGGCGTCAACCTGAACGACATGGTCCAGAATCAAATCACGTTCCAGCCGTCGATCAATACCGTCCAGGAATTCAAGGTTGATAACTCAACCTTCAGCGCAGAGTACGGACGGAACTCAGGCGCAATAGTTAATATCGCAACTAGCTCGGGAACTAACGTCTATCACGGAGAGTTTTTTGAATTTCTGAGAAATGAGGCGCTCGATGCTCGCAATTTCTTTGACGCGAAGAAACCACCTTTCAAGCGCAACCAGTTTGGATTCAATATTGGCGGGCCGGTGAATATACCTCATTTCGGCGAAGGCGGACCATACCTCAGTTATAAAGGGAAGAACAGAACGTTCTTCTTCTTCAGCTATGAAGGCTTGCGACAGCGACAAGGATTGACGCTGACGAGCAACGTATTAACCGATGCTCAACGCGCGAGTGCTACCAATCCCACCGTAGTGAAATTGTTGCCATTGATTCCGCGGGCCACGAGTGTGGACATCGTTAACGGCGTACCTGTCGCCCGGTTTAGCGGTTCAGGCACGGCTCCCGTGAACCTCGACCAGGGAACAATTGATGTAAGCCACATCATTGGCGAGAACGATCGTCTGCACGGTTATTATGCTCTTCAACGCGATTTCCGCGGCGAACCGAACCTTCAGCTAAATACGATGCCGGGATTTGGTGACACTCGCCAATCACGGCGGCAAATCTTCACGTTGAACGAAACGCATACCTTCGGTGCAAACGTCGTGAACGAGGCGCGTTTTGGTTTCAACCGCATACACATCACATTCACCCCGAACTTCCGGGCAAACCCTGAGGACTTCAACATCAACAACGGTGTTCACCAGCCGATCGGCATCTCTCAGATCAGCATTACAGGGTTTAACTTCAACCTTGGTGGACCGGCAGCTTTCCCGCAGGGACGCTCAGATACCACGTATGTAGTTTCAGACACACTGAGTTATCTGCGCGGAAAGCATTCATTGAAGTTCGGAGGTGAGTGGCGCCGGTTCTACAACAACAATTTCACTCTCGACACCGGCACGTTCACTTTCGCGAATGTAAACACGTTCCTTAGTGGACAGAATGCCACGTTGTTCAACATCACGCTCGGCGATCGCTCAAGTGCGATTGCTCAGGGAGCGCTCGGGCTCTACGTACAGGACAACTACAAATTGCGACCCAATCTCACGCTCGAGCTTGGTTTCCGTTACGACTGGAACATGTCTCCAACGGAACGATTTAATCGGTTCGTCATTTTCGATCCCGCGACGCGTTCGCTTTTCCAGATCGGCACGAATGGATTTGATGACGTCTATGCTCAAAACAACAAGAATTTCGAACCCCGCGTAGGTATTGCGTGGGATCCGTTCAAGGATGGGAAGACTTCTGTGAGGGCTGCGTACTCGATACTCACGGACCAACCTGTTACGAACGTTGTTACCCCATTAACGTCGAATCCGCCGTTAGCTACGCCGATCAACGTTACAACTGGAAATATTTCATTCCAGAATCCGGGCAGTGCTGCAGCAGGGCTTGCTCCAAACAACGTCGATCCCGATTACCACAACGCCTATGTGCAATCCTGGAACCTGAACGTCCAGCGTGAAATTACTTCAGGCCTGGCTCTGACGGTGGGCTACTTCGGAAACAAGGGCACCCATTTGCGTATTGCGCGCAACATCAATCAGCCGATTAATGGCGGCGCAAGACCCTTTCCCACCGTGTCGAGCAGCAGTCCGATACGACCTGGGGCCACGTTAACCAATATCGTGCAGATTGAAGGTAGCGGAAACTCGATCTATCACGCTCTTTGGGTAACCGCAAACAAACGATTGGCACGTGGGCTGCAATTCAACGCTTCGTACACTTTCTCGAAATCAATCGATTACAACTCGCTCAACTCGCAAGGCGTGATTGTGCAGAACAGCTTCGACGTGCGAAGCAACCGTGGGCTGTCGGACTTCGACGCCCGACACCGGTTTGTAGTTAGCGGCTTGTACGAGCTTCCGTTCAAAGGCAATCAATTGGTCGAAGGATGGCAACTTTCATCAATCGTGCAGTCGCAAACGGGGAATCCGGTGACAATCGTGGTGAACAACGCCGCCTTCACTGGAACAAACAATACCGTTCGACCGGATGTGACTGGTCCAATTACGATTCTCGGAACTCCGAATCGCTGGTTCGATATAGCGCCTTTCGTAGTTCCGAGTGGACGCTTTGGCAATCTCGGGCGCAACGTAGTTATTGGTCCGGCATTCAACAACATTGATTTTTCAGTCATTAAGCGTACGAAGCTTACCGAGGACAAGCTCATTGAATTTCGGGCTGAGATCTTCGACCTTTTCAACCACGCTAACTTCGGTCAGCCCGGACGCGTTGTGGGAAGTGCGAACTTCGGTCAGATCACTAATACTCGGTTTGCCACTGGCGACTCTGGCTCTTCGAGGCAACTACAGTTCGCTCTGAAATTCAAATTCTAGCCGCGGATAAGAATTAGCCGCGGATTAACGCGGATAAAACGGATCAGAACAAGAGAAGAAAGAGTCAATCTCTCTTTGTTTGATCCGTCTTATCTGCGTTAATCCGCGGCTAACTTCTCTTCGTGGCTTAGTCTCCTGAAGCGTGGATGGATTCGCTCGAGGTTTGCGAGATGTGATGCAGCTGGCTTGCATCAATCATGTTCAACCCCTTCTCACGCACAGTCTGGAAGGCTGGGAGGATCTCTTTCTCCAGAGGATCCATACCTGCGGGATTCCGTTTGTAGCCTGTGAAGTCCAAATACAGACGCTTTCGCATTAGCCGATCCGGTACGCCTGCGAAGCGCCAGAGCGGGTACTTGATCCCGTTGCCGAAGAGTTTCTTCCCGAGCATGCTGTAGTAGATGGGAACTCCGAGTGAGAACTTCATGCTCGAGCGACTGCCACCTCGCCAAAACTCCATATTGTATTTCCAGCAAGTGAAGAAGAATTCCCACTGCAGGTCAGTCATCTCGATCAGTTTCGCTCCATCCTTCTTTTCCATTCTGGTATTTTCCAGAGGCACGAAGAAGGTCGGCACGAACATTCCTTTGGCGTGACGAAGATCGAACAGGAGGTCTAGAGATTGCTTTGTATCTTCGTCCGTTTCTCCTGGCAACCCGATGATGAATGTGCAGAACGGAAACCAGTTGTGCCGGTTGAGAATCTCCATTCCTTTAACAACCACATCACGCCACTGATTAGCTCGATAAGGGTAGGCCTTGCCCTTCATGTAGGTATTGAAGAGCCTTGGACTGCCTGTTTCTAATCCGATGATCGGGTCCGCTACACACTTGTTCGGATCAGTCGAAGCTTCGTGATGAAGATGCGAGTAAGGAACAAGCAACGGCGTCAGCCGCTCGATGATGGACGGATCCTTGACGACTGGAGCCATCGTGATGTGCGAGGTCTGAATCGTCTGAATGCCGGGAACGGCAATAATACTTTTGAAGAGAGTTTCCAACGCCGGGACGTTTGTTTCGAAGTTAGGTAGCTGCTCATAGAGGAATATGTCCTCTGAAGCCACCATGACTTCTGTTGCTCCTTCTCGCGCATTGACTTTGACACTGTCGATAATGTGCTCGAGCGGAAATGAACGACCCACCTTAGTTGCGGGAGAGCAGAACTGGCATCCGCGCCCGCAACCGCGAGTGATCTCGACGACGCCGAATGTCGAACGATGTCTAACTACGGGGATTTCTTCTACAGTCGGCTGCATGTCCTTCGGAATCTTGATGATCCGTGGCAGGCTTGGATCCCCTTGGATGATGCGCAGGAAAAGATCTCCGAACACACGTTCGATCTCGCCGTCAATCAAGTAGTCGATCTTGAACTCGTCAAGCCGATTGGCTTTCTCGAGTTGCCACGCACCTGGTCCACCGACAACGATCTTCGGCTTGTACTTTTCGATGACTGGATGCGTGACGATGCGAATAAATTCATGCGCATTGACGGGCATCAGGTTTTCACCTGCCAATTTCGAATAAACGTCCGTCGCGTATGAGATCCCGAGCGGATTGTGCGCATGAATCGCCAGGACCTTGGTCTCAGGTCCGACGAATTTTTCCAGGTGATCGAGATAACACACTACAACGTCTTCTTCCGAATACTCTCGTAGTAGAAGGGTCTCGACCATTCGCAATCCGTTCGGAACATATTTCGCCCTGCCATCTGGCCACGATTCGTTGTCGAACGCTGCCTTATTAAAAAATGTGTTGCTGTATTTGACTGGGATTGTTGCCGATAACATCTGTTGCCAGATGCTATGATTCCATTCGCTGGCCTCAGTGGAGGAAGCCGTAAGTACGAACAGGGGAGAACTCATAGGGGACGCGCACTCCTAGTATTGCTAAATATTTATTACCCTCTGGTCCGTTATGTCGAACACCCGCTTAGAGTTGGCGAATTCTAACACCTGTGTATTTCGTTGCCAACCTATTACTCCGTTTCCGATCATTGCAACAAACTCGTGAGCAATCATGATCACTGAACTTTCAGCGCTGATGCCACTTGTCTAGCAAGCTCATTCGGATCTGGTCTGTCGTCGGCTCTCAAACGCAAGTCGGCTAGAGAGTATAACGGGCGTCTCTGGTCATAAAGCCGCGCCGCCTGCTGCATCTCTGGTGCGAGTGGCCTATGAATTCCAGCTGCCGCGATCCTCCTCCAGCACACCTCAAATGGAACATCGAGCCATACGGCAAAGCAGTTAAACTGCGCGATCAGTTCACGATTTTCGGAAATGGTCCAGGCACCACCGCCAAGCGCGATGACTCGAACTCCACTTTGCACAACTCTCCGTAATATTTCGGACTCGATCTTGCGAAAGGTTGGTTCGCCATCCTCGTTGATGATTCGGCCAGGTGAGCGCCCGCAGGCGAGTTCGATTTCATTATCCAGATCGACAGACTCACAATCGAGATGTCGGGCCAGCGCATTCGCTAAGCTCGTCTTGCCTGATCCCATGAAGCCTGTGATAACGATCCGGGGATTGTTCACGGATTGTTTTCCAAAGTCAGCGCGAGTTGTTAACGCACCAATAAAGATTCAAGAAGCTCGAAGAAGCCTGGGAAAGAGACCGCAACGGCTTCAGCTCTCTGGAGGGTTGACTCGCCTTGCGCAAAGAGAGCTGCGACCGTGAATGCCATTGCGATTCGATGATCACCATTGGAATCCAACAAAGCTCCATTGAGTCTCTGCGGTCCAGGTACTTTAATCCCGTCTGGATATTCTTCGACGATTGCACCCATGGCTCGCAAGTTCTCGGCGGTTGTGCTCAGACGATCACTCTCTTTCACGCGTAGCTCAGCAGCGTCGCGGATTTCGATTCCTCCCAGTAGCTGCGTTCCAACAACAGCGAGCAACGGCAACTCGTCGATGAGTTGGGGAATGATATTGCCCGAGACAGTTCTCGTAGACTGTTGCGACTCAGTGCTGAGACCACCTTTGACGTGTATCGTGCCGACCGCTTCATTACATTTCTCTTGAACATCAGTGAGTTCAATCCTCGCTCCCAATGCTTTTAGTTCCGATAAGAACTGTATGCGTGTTGGATTCAAACCCACGGATCGAAACGTGAGATTAGATTCAGGTAACAGCACCGCGGCTGCAATCAGAAAAGCGGCGGAAGAAATATCTCCGGGAATATCGACTTCGCGAGCGGTTAATGATTGGCCGGCATGAACGGTTGTAGCGATCGAGTCTGATCGGTTTGTAACGTCCACATTGGCTCCGAACCATTTCAGCATTCGTTCGGTGTGATCCCTGGTCGCTTCACGCTCAAGAACGGACGTCGTGCCTTCGGCGTGGAGGCCCGCCAGCAAAACACAGGATTTAACCTGAGCGCTGGCTACCGGCAATTCATAGTTTATTGCTCGCAACTGACCGTTTCGAGAAATCCTCAATGGAGGCTTGCCATCGTGTGATTCGACTTCGACTCCCATCATCTCCAGCGGCTCAATGATCCGTCGCATGGGTCTTGATCTGAGGGACGCATCACCGGTCATTTGTGAAGCAAAGTCCTGCCCCGCGAGGATCCCCGCGAGCATGCGCATGGTCGACCCACTATTCCCACAATCCAAATACTCGAGTGACGGCATCAAACTCTTAAGACCCTTGCCTATGACGAAAACATCCGCGTCATCCGTTTCCACTTGCACGCCGAGTTGTCGTAAGCAGTCGAGTGTTGAAACGCAATCCTGGCTGCGGGCGTAGTTCGAAAGGCGTGAATGACCAACGGCAAGTGCGGCGATCATAGCTGCGCGGTGAGAAATAGATTTATCTCCGGGCAGCACAACCTGACCTTGAATTGACCGGGCTGGACGAAGCTTCATGACTGGCATCTTACGGTCACAACAAGCGAAACCCAAGTTTCAGGTCTGTTGCATGAGTTACTGCATAAAAGCCCTTTCTTGACACACAACTAGCCAGCGTGTTACACCGTCGGTCTTCCGGAAGCCTTTGGAGGTTCCCAGAAAGCAGCCAAGGTCCTCGCTGGTGGCTCTTGCAGAGAGACCATGCCTGATAGTCGTGACCGTAGAAACGACTGAGATTAAACTTCCCAGCCGCATCGAGGCTGTTGCTGAAGCCGCCGCGGCAGTCGCCGGGGTTGTGAGCAGATCAGGAATCGACGAAAACGCTGCCTTTGGTATCGATATGGCAGTGCGCGAAGCCGTTACCAACGCTATCCTTCACGGGAACAAAGAGGACGAATCCAAGTTCGTTGAAGTAACCTTGAAGAGCTCCGACGCTTCCCTGGAAATCAAAGTGCATGACGAGGGACCTGGGTTCAATCCGGAATCGGTTCCCGATCCGACTAAGGAAGAAAACATACTAAAGACCTCGGGCAGAGGTATCTTTTTTATGCGGACCTTCATGGATGAAGTCGAGTGGTTCATTCGACCTGAGGGCGGCACGACCGTGAGAATGGTGAAGAGATTTTAGATTTTTGATTTTTGATTGGCGATTGCAGAACACAGCTACCACCGAAGCGACCTAAATCGAAAATCAAAAATCTAAAATCGCAAATACCAGAAGGAGATCTCTTAACATGGCAGAGCTAAACATATCAGAGCGGCAAGCCGGAGACGTCACCGTTCTGGACATGGATGGAAAGATCACAATCGGTGAGGGCAGTGTTGCCCTGCGAACTGCAGTCCGCCGCATGCTGGAGGAGAACAAGAAAAAACTTCTGTTGAATCTGGCAGGTGTTGGGTACATCGATTCCAGCGGAATCGGAGAGCTGGTTTCCAGTTACACAGCTATTAATAAAGATGGCGGACAACTGAAGCTGCTCAACCTGACTCAGAAGCTACAGGACCTTCTGACGATTACGAAGCTACTCACGGTTTTTGACGTCTACGAGAGCGAATCCGAAGCCCTTAGTAGTTTCAAATAGTCCGTGCTTAGCCGGCCTGAATATGCCGGCATAAAAGGAGAGTGGAAATGGCTGAGCTTGATGTGACTGAACGACAGGCGGGTGACATCACCGTTCTTGATATGCGGGGGGCAGTAAGAATCGGTGAAGGTAGCGTGGCCCTGCGCGACTCTGTTCGCGGCCTTGTCGAAAACGGCAAGAAGAAGATCCTGCTCAACCTCGGTGGCGTGAACTACATTGATTCGAGCGGCATCGGCGAATTGATTGCAAATTACACAACCGTGAGCCGTCAGGGAGGTGAACTGAAGCTCTTGAACCTTACAGACAAGATTCAAAATCTTCTGGTCATCACAAAACTCCTGACTGTGTTTGATTCCTACGATAACGAAGCGGAAGCACTAAATAGTTTTAAGTGAAGAATGTTCCTCGTTTCAGGGTTCGAGCACTTGATGGCTCAACCCTGAAATGGGAACGAATGTATGTTTCGAGCAAGGTTTCGCCGTCTTCTTTCTCTTGACGACCCACCGGAACGGACGGCTCTGGCATTTTCCATCGGGGTCTTCATCGCCTTCTCTCCCTTCCTGGGCTTTCACACGATAGCTGCCACTCTGATCGCATTCCTGTTTCGCTTTAACAAGATTGCTATTTATACGGGTACGTTCATAAACAATCCGTTTCTTACACTTGTTCCGATAATCATCGTTTCGTATGCCGTGGGGGCCTTCCTCCTAGGCCGTCCCTTGAAAATCTCAGACGAAGGCATGGCGCTGCTGACTAATCCAAAGATCTTTTCCGCTGATTATTACCGTCAGTTAATAAGTGAGACGTGGGCTGTGGTGTTGCCTGTCTCTTATACACATCTCCGAGCCC
>JBKPAC010000099.1:0-12088 GCA_046726175.1 Acidobacteriota bacterium | reverse complement strand
CCATTAAGATCTGAGTAGACCTCAGACTTCGCCCATTCAAATCTCAGATCTCAGATCTCAAATCTCAGATCTGAGTTCTCAATTACCGCGGCGAAGTCACCGGTACCGGCCCTGCGGGTTGTACCCTGAAGGTCCACTTATCTCCTCGCTCAATCCAAACAATTCCATCGTATTCAGTACAAGCGTCGATTTATCGATCGCTTTTCAGGTGATTTTATGAACTATCCAGCAATAGAGGTTCGCAACTTAAGAAAGAGCTTCCGTAAACGAGACGGCTTTTTTAAAGCGTCAAGAGCATGGGCCCTGGACGGCGTATCGTTCTACGTTGGCAAAGGTGAGACGTACGGGCTGCTCGGGCCAAATGGCTCGGGCAAGTCAAGCCTGATCCGGATTCTGTCCACGTTGCTCATCGCGGACGAGGGAGAAGTGTGTCTCATGGGTCACTCGCTTCCGGAAGAGCAGGATGCGGTCAGGCGGATCATCGGTCGCGTGAGCGTCGATGCTGCGTTCTATAAGAAATTATCCGCACGCGAGAATCTGCTCTACACCGCATTGCTGTACGGTCAGAAGATGAGTACCGCCGAGAAGCGAGCGCTCGAGATTCTCGACCGTCTTGGAATGGAAGACACCCGGTTTTCATCACCACTCGAAGATATGAGCCGTGGCATGCAACAGAAGATAAGCATTGCGCGCGCGCTGGTGATAAATCCGCCCTTGCTTTTGTTAGACGAACCGACGACCGGACTCGATCCCCGCAGCCGTCGAGACGTGCAGACATTTCTTGAGGAACTTCGCGCGCGCGAGGGAACCACCATATTGCTGACAACGCACGATATGGCCGAGGCGGAAAGACTCTGTGCGCGCATCGGCTTTCTTGCTCACGGCAAGCTCGTGGCAGAAGGAACTGCCGAGCAGTTAAAGAGGCTCGCCGGAGCAGATACGCTCGACGATGCGTTTATTAAGCTCACCGGCGAACAACTGTCAGACGAAGAAAGTGACGAGGAACAAATGGAAGTGCTTGAGGAGGTTTAATGGAGCAGACGATCAGACAAACATGGGCTTTCGTGTTTCGCGGTTATCACTTGACCCGGCGCTATATCAATTGGGTGATCGTTTTCAACTTCTATGCGCTCGTCACTTCGGCAACGGTGGCTCTCATTGGGGTTGCGGCAAACGATTACCAATTGACGCTTACGCTTGTAGTTGGCGCCCTGCTGTGGAACTTCATGTCCACTCTCTACAACGAAATCGCGATGTCCATCGCGTACGAACGTTGGGAGGGAACGCTGGAGTATACATTCATGGCGCCCGTCTCACGTTTCATTCATCTGTTAGGAATCAGTTTGTTCTCGCTTTTCAACAGTATCATTCAAACGATAGTGGTCCTGATTGGATTGTTATTGATTACGGATCTGAACCTGACCGGAGCTAATCTGCTCGGAGTACTGATTACGATCTCGATCAGTGCGGTCGCGTTCGTAGGTCTGGGTTTGATGGCGGCGGTGTTGCCCGTGATGAGTCCTGAGAGAGGGGCGGAAGCCACGCACATCTTCCAGGGCTCGTTGCTGCTTGTCTCGGGTGTCTACTATCCGGTTGAGGTGTTGCCGAGGTGGTTGCAGCCGCTGTCAGCTTTGTCGCCCGCAACGTATACTCTGTCGGCTTGCCGCAAGTTGATAGGCATTGGCGTGAGCGGTTCTACACCGACTCGACTGGTCGGAGCGCCGTTGTCATCAGTTATCCGTGAATTACTGGTGCTGGTGTTGATGGGCGCTGTGCTGATGCCACTAGGCTTGTGGGTATTTGGCAAAGTCGAAACGTGGGCCAAACGGCACGGAAAGCTCAAACGTACCGGCTAACTCGAAACCCAAAACTCAAACTCGAAACTTATGAAAAAGGCGGCGACTGAGACTCTCGAAGCACTGAAGCAGCGTGCAAAAACGATCATCCGGACTCTCAAGCGTGCATATCCGGACGCGAAGTGCAGTCTCAACCATTCGAGCGCTTTCGAGTTGCTGATTGCCACAATTCTATCTGCGCAATGCACAGACGAACGTGTCAACATCGTGACCGCCGATCTGTTTCGCAAGTATCGCAAGCCGTTGGATTACGCGAAGGTTTCTCCTCGAGAGCTCGAGAACGACATTCGTACCACCGGGTTCTTTCGCAATAAGACAAAGTCAATCCAGGGTACGGCAAAGATGCTTGACGATAGTTTCGGTGGCGAGGTGCCACACACGATGGACGAATTGTTGGAACTACCCGGCGTGGCACGGAAAACAGCAAACGTGGTTCTGGGCAATGCCTTTGGAGTTAAAGCTGGAATCGTCGTCGACACGCATGTCTCGCGCCTCAGCCGGCGTCTTGGTCTGACTACGCAGAAAGTAGCGGAAAAGATTGAACAGGATTTGATTCAGATTGTGCCGCGCAACGATTGGGTGATTTTTCCTCACCTACTCATAGCCCATGGCCGGAAGATTTGCCGGGCTCGAAATCCGCTTTGCGATCAATGCGTCATCGAGAGGTACTGTCCGTCTTCCTTTCTCAAGACTGGTGTCATGCCAGGCAACTGACGAGCGTCAGCCGTCTCGAACGGCCCGCTAGCGCATCCGATCCAACGTAGCTACAATGGCGCCGTCAGTTTATCCTGATTCAGCATGCCTTTGTTGCCGCAGCATGAGCTCTCGCCCTGTCCGACCCAGGTTGAACCAGCGCTTCCCCTGGAACGAATTGACAGATGAGCAGCTTCTCGACATGCGAATCTGCGATCTTCCGATGAAGATCAAGGGCTCGTTTCTCGAGACGCACATCAAAAAGCTCTACGGCGAATTGAATGCCCGCGGCATTCGATTTAAGCCGCACGTGTGGCTGGCTGAAGAGTGGTTTTCGCCTGATGGCGTACCCGGCATCGCGATTCCGTTTTATCTCGCTCACCCGCGGTTGATGAAGCTTGAACGCAGGCAGATGCTGGAAGTTGAAGGCGGCACCGACTTCGAATGCATGCGCATCCTTCGGCACGAAGCCGGGCATGCCCTGGACACAGCTTTTCGTATTCACTTCAAACGTCGGCAGCGAGAACTATTTGGCTCATTCGCTGCACCATATCCCGAGTTTTACAAACCAAGACCCAAGAGTCGTAACTACGTGCTGCATTTGCGCGCATGGTATGCACAGGCACACCCGGCGGAGGACTTCGCCGAAACGTTTGCTGTCTGGCTGACCCCACGCTCACAGTGGCGACGCCGTTACAAGGGTTGGCCCGCAGTGGAGAAGCTCGAATACATCGATGAGTTGATGAGTGAGCTCGCGGGCAGAAAACCAGTGAACCGCACGCGTACCAAAGTCGATCCAGCCTCAGCGTTAAAGATGACATTACGCCAACACTATCGTCGCAAACGACAGCGTTACGACTTCGAGTGGCCGGCCGTTTACGATCGGGATCTGCGCAGGATTTTTTCAGACGATCCTAAACATCGATCGCGACTCAGTGCTGCGAGCTTCATACGTAGCGTACGTCGTGAAGTGCGTCAGATAGTTGCCGAGGGAACTGAAGTGCACCAATACACGATCGATCACGTGTTGCAAAATATGATCGATCGTTGCCGTGAACTTAAACTGCGAGTGGCTACGCCGAAGCGAGAGACACGACGGCGCTTAATGATTGTGCTCACTGTGCAGGTTATGAATGTGCTGCACTCGGGTTATCATCGCATAGCTGTATGACAGCCGATTCAAAAAAGAAGAAGCAGCAGCAGCTTAGTTTTGAGCCAAAGAAGAAGCTTCGAATCATCGTGCTTGCGCACGAGGATCTAATCCCACCCGACACGCTGGATGGCTTAACTGAAAAAGAGAAGATCGAGGTAAAGACTGAGTTTGACGTGATCTCGACTCTCAAAAAGATGGGCCACGAGGTCTATCCCATAGGGCTTTACAATCAATTGAATGTAATCGGTAACGCTCTCCTCGAGCACAAGCCTCACATTGCCTTCAACCTGCTCGAAGAGTTTCACGGATACCCGCTGTACGATCAGCACGTCGTGAGTTATCTGGAACTGATGAAGCAGCCGTACACGGGCTGCAATCCTCGCGGGATGACGCTTGCGCACGACAAGGCCTTAACGAAAATGATCTTGTCGTATCACAGGATTCAGGTACCAAACTTCGCCGTCTTTCCTATGAACAGGAAAGTGCGACGACCAAAACGGTTGAAGTTTCCCTTGTTAGTCAAATCAATTAGCGAGGAGGGCTCAGTCGGTATCGCTCAAGCGTCGATCGTGTACGACGACGAGAAACTGGCCCAGCGAGTTGAGTTCATTCATCGTCAAAACAAAACACACGCGATCGCCGAACAGTACATCAAGGGACGCGAGATCTACGTGGGCCTAATCGGAAATCAAAACATTCAGACGTACACTCCGTGGGAACTGGTAATGGAAAAGCTTCCGGAGGGCGCCGAGAATATCGCGACCCTGAAGGTCAAGTGGGATCCGGATTACCAGGAGCGAGTTGGGGTGAAGACGCAAGCCGCGGTACTGACGCCGGAACAGCACAAGACTCTCGAGCGGCTCTCAAAGCGAATCTATCGTTACTTGTTTCTGAACGGCTACGCTCGTATGGATTACAGAATGACAGAAGACGGTCAGTTCTACTTACTCGAGGCGAATCCGAATCCCCAGATTGCGTTCAATGAAGACTTTGCCGACTCGGCAGCTCACTCAGGTGTGCCTTACGATCAGCTTCTGCAAAAGATCATTACCGTAGGACTCAACTACTCGGAAAGGCACGTCAGCTAGCTTCCTACTTGTTAATCGAAGTTAATCGCGCGTGAATATTTCTTACAATTCTCTCCACATTCCGAAACTCCATCGCTATTGATCATTTTGTACGGGCATAAGGAGAAATTGCCCCAAGTGACTCTTGCCCTAACATTACTCTTTGCGGTGAATCTGTACCGGCATGTATCGCGTTGAGCTTCAGGCATTGCCCCTGCCTGAAGGTTCCTGCCGCAAGGGCTTATGTCTTGGCCCAAACCCACCCCCATTGGGCCATACGAGATTCGCGTGCCTCATCCGAGTGACCGTCGTTCTGTTTAATTCAGTTTGACCAATCCGACTTTTTCTAGCCGACAATTCCTAAAGAATTTCGGGATTTTCGCCTTTCAAACGGGTGACCTCTTTTGGTTCGCAATATAGCGCTGCCGGTGCTTCGTCACAAAACAGTCACATTGCCTCTTGTGAGCGTAAATACCGGTGGTTACCATCCCTTCAGAGTCAGTGCCCCCTCACGAAAAAACCCGATAGCTCAACGATTTCTGGTAAGGAGAAGTAACCCCTTCTATGTTCGTTCGTAAACTGTGTCCCCCTGCCTGTTCCCTGGCGTTGATCGTGACGTTCTCGTCCGCTGTCTTGGCACAGACCCCGGACACGCGTCCCAGGCAAGTAGCCCAGGTTACCGATCTACAAGAGGTCTCTTGCTCTCCTGATGATCCGGTGGTTATCTGGGAAGCTCCTGCTGAACAATTTGTAGCGACCAAGCCGGTGTTAGTGCCGCGAACTGCCGGCATGGATCAGTTTCAGCAGTTAATGACGTCAGCGATCGACGAGCGTCTTGGTTCTCGCTATCGGTGGGGAGGAACCGGACCAAATGGTTTTGATTGCTCAGGCTTTGTGTGGAGTATCTTTCAGGCGGCAGGAATCGACTTCGAGCGTGGCAGCGCTCGAGCATTGTGGTCGCGTTTTGAAGCTCCGGCGCCCGAAGAGCGATTCAAGTTTGGTACGCTGGTTTTCTTCAGCAACCTTGCTCATGTCGGTGTCGTCGTTGACCAAAATGGTTTCTATCACGCTTCGAGGCATCACGGCGTGGTCTACTCGCCATTCAACGACTATTGGGTTTCCCGGATTGATGGCTTCCGAAAGGTACCGCTAACCTTGGCCAAGCTTAGCGATTGATTGTGTTGCTGAACCTGCTGGACAGAACGCCGGCCTGGTAATCAGGCCGGCGTTGTTGTTTGAACCTGCTGCGTACTATTAACGATTATTCACAATGCTGGTGACAAAGCCGGCTCGATGGTCATCATCAGCCGCGTCCCATACGACAATCACCTTGTCGATGGCCACAAAGCACACTTTGTTCTCACTGTCCCTGAGATGAAGTACTCCGCCTTCGACCTTAGTAACCTCACCGCGCAGGCTGGATGATCCTCCGCAGTAGACATCAATCCTTCTCCCTACCATTTTCGAAAGAAACTGTTCCATTTCAACACCTCATAAGACTTTACGGACTCTGATGCAAGTAAACGCTCAAACAGCAGTTCGAGTACGGTTCTTGATCTCGTTCCTGAATGTTATTTGCACCAAAGGTAATGCATCGGGATCGCCTTGCTGCTGCTTTTCAAACTTTAAGAGGTCCCAGTACGCGCAGCGTGGGGTGTCGGGGAATTGGCGGCAGGTGCCTGGCCGAGCATGATAGATGGTGCACTGCCGTGTGCTTCGATTGAGGAAAATGCACGCCTTACCAAACAGAGGATCCGCTTTACGGCGCAGAATCCGTTCCTTGTTAACGACCTTTGTGTAGCGATCAGCCGCAACCTGTTCGCTCACACCGAAGTGCCTCGCGAGGCGAACGAGATCCCGCTTGTTTACCTGCACTCGTTCATACACTGCGCAGCAATACGCCGGGCATTCACTGCAGTTGTAATACGTCCGTCCATTTAGTCCCATTGAATGATCCCTCGGGTTGACCTGTTGTGTACTTCAACTCGCGTGTTTCTGCGACAACCTCAGCGTCGTTCTGAGCGGCGATACTCTTTCAGCAGTAACTGCATGAACTCATCGCGATGATCATAAAGACGCTTTAGCGTTCTCGGTTTGTGTCGTGCTAAAGCATAAGCGGTAATGAGCGGAAGCGCCACTGTAGAGTCGACGTAACAGACTACTGCATCGGGAAGACGATCAGGATCAACTTTTCCCCATGACACTGCTTCACCCGGAGTCGCACCTGACAGACCACCCGTGTCCGGACGCGCATCTGTGACTTGCAGGAAGTAGTCATGACCACGTTCATCGATTCCGAGCACTTCCTGAATTTGAGGTTCGGTTTGAAGCAGAAAATTTTTCGGTGAACCACCGCCAAGAATAAATACACCTGAGCGCCCGCTCTTGTTGCGTTTCTTATCTCCGTTTGCAGTGATCAAGCCGCGTTTCGACGCCAACACTATAGCCGCGGTTTCATTGACGTCGATTGAAGGATCGAAAGTGAGCTTGTTTCCCTGCAGTGCCTTCGCTGCGACGTTCATTCCGATAGAAGAGTCGCCCGGTGAAGACGTGTAGATTGGAACTCCGTATTCGTACGCCACTGCCAGCAACGACTTGTCTTTTTGTCCCAGCTTCCGCTCTCGCTCATGAACGTAGCGACCGCACAAGTAATGAAATTCGGCCGTGGACATGGGCTTCTGAAACTCCGGCGCCGCGATAATCTTGCGGAAAAAGGCATCCGTATCGAGCAGAACGGAATAGTCGAAGAAGATGTCATAGATGCGCACTACCTCTTCTTCACGCAGCACGATGTCAGATGTCTGCGCGTTTCCAAGGTGCATTGACAATCCAATTCCAAAATGAGTGTCGTGATAGAGATTGGCTCCGGTGGAAATAATCCAGTCGACAAAGCCCGCCTTTATCAGAGGTATCAGCGCCGATATGCCGAGTCCGGCTGGAGTCAGTGCCCCCGTAATCGACAAACCCACCGTAACGTCGGGTTCAAGCATCTTCTGCGTGAACAACTGACAGGCCTCACGCAGTCGCGCGGCGTTGTATGCCATGAATGACTCGTCGACAAGGTCAGCTAGCGATGTGTTTGGAGTGATTGGGGTGGGATCGATCTTTCGACCCTTCAGAAACTTGCTTTTCTTTTTTGCCATCAGGTTACTGTGGTTTTCAGTTGAGACTTTTCACTTCGTGACTCGAGACAATCATGACATAGACATCGAGAATACTTCTTGCGCATTTCCGCTCGGGCTTCATCTGTGAGCGCTATCTCACTACACCAGCAACCTGTGAGCGTTGCACCGCAGATGAACTCGTTGCCGCAGGCTTCACACACTGATGGCTCCCGCCACCGCTCGCTTAGGATCCCGGCCAACGTTTTCAGCGTGCGGCTCATTAGCTTGCCTGCCCGACCCCGCTTGCATTCTCAGGTACGGATTTTTTGAGTAAGAGCCGGCCGATCCGGCGTTCGTCAGCTTCGAGTACTTCTACCTCAAGCCCACGAAATGTCAGTCTCTCTCCCATCACGGGAACTTTTCCTGATTCGTTTATCACGAGCCCGGCAATCGTAGTGAAATCATCAGCTTCTATTTCCAGATCGAAGAGTCGCTCGATCTTTCCAATCTCGGTCGACCCTAACACGACGTATCCGTCTCCCTTGGGAACGATCTCCTCCAATTCCTCGCCAGCGATGTCTTCATCTTCGATTTCGCCAACAATCTCTTCAAGGATATCTTCGACGGTTACGAGTCCTGAGACTCCGCCGTACTCGTCGATCACCATTGCCAGCTGCACATGCGCTTTCTGCATTTCCTCGAGCAGCTGGTCCACTGGTTTAGTTTCCGGCACGAAGTACACGGGCCGGACCAGAAATCCGATCTCCTCGTTCTGCTTTCCCTCGCCCCAACATTGAAGCAGATCGCGCACATAAATGATCCCTTCAACGTTGTCCATCTGATCCCGGTACACTGGCAACCGGGAGTATTTTGACTCGACCATCACGTCGCGCGCTTCTCGCACTGTCGCATTGTGTGGCAGCGCAACAATGTCGGGACGGGGAGTCATGACTTCACTGACGCGCGTGTCACCGAATTCGATGATCGAATGGATCAGCTCTCCTTCTTCTTCCTCGAGAATGCCCTCAGCCTCGCCTACGTCGATTAAGGCTTGGAGATCTCCGCCGTCGTCTTCATCGCCCGTTTCTGTGCCGTCTTCAGGAATCTGCTCCTTGCGACGTGAGCGATCGAACAGATTCTGAAAAGGATCTGCGAGGAAAGCCATTACCGGTAGAAACGGTCGGATGACCGGAAGCAGAAAGAGCAAGGTTCCCTCAGGATTTCGTGCGGAAATAAAGAGAGGAATCAGCTGACGGAAGATCCCGGCAAGGATCAAACCGGCAACGAGGCCAACCAGCACAAACCGCGGATCTGAAAATATGCTCAGCGAGATGGACGTAATGAGGACCGCGACCACTACTAGCAGAATTTGGATTGTTGCTGACAGCGCGAATCCGAACCGGGCGCGGTTTTCCAGCACCTGTTTCAGAAAAGCCTTGGAACGGTGTTGTGGGTTTTCTTCAATCTCGGCCGTGAGGCGATGAAGAGTGACGTCACTTAGCTGGCCAAAGGCCATATCCACCGTCGCCAGGAGGCATAAGACCACCAGCAGCACCAGGGTCAGGCCTATTTGAGGTTCCATAGACGGCTAATGGTAAATGGTGCGATAGGAAATGGTAAATAGTTTGGAGGGCTGGTCATTTTACTCGTGCGAATGGGAAGAGATTTTCCATTTGCCATTTGTTCTCGATCTCCTTGGTCAGTATTTTGGATTAGACCAAATGGAAAATGGCAAATGTACAGTGGCAAATGGAAAATGGGCTTGGACTCAACCATCTAGATCTTCAACTTTCTTCGAAGACGCAGCTCAAGCCGGTTCATCTCACCATTGTCAGTTTCGTGATCGTATCCGCAGAGGTGCAATAGGCCATGGAGAATGAGCTGTGCAATCTCCTGGTCCAGCTTCAGTCCATTCTGGCTGGATTGCCGTTCTGCCTGCTCAATTGATATTGCGATGTCACCGAGGTTGTTGGGGAGCTGGCTCGCTTCATCCTCTGCGGGAAACGAAAGAACATCCGTCGTCTTGTCTAATCCTCGGAAACGCTTATTGAGCTTCCGAATGGCAGTGTCCGAGACAAACGCAATCGTCGCGTCGTGTTGACCCTCGCCAATCGCATCCAATGCCTTTGCAGCAAAACCCTGCCATGGTTCCGGATCGATCTTCTTGTAACGCTGCCGGTTTACAACCTCGATCATCTGATCTGCTAAATATGACTCTTCTTGGAATGTTCGTCGTAAGCTTTGATGATCATCTGCACAAGTTTGTGGCGGACAACATCCTTTTCAGTGAAATAGACAAACTCGATTCCTTCCAGCAATGAGAGGATGCGTTCAGCCTCAATCAGCCCGCTCCGCTTTCCTGTGGGCAGGTCAACCTGGGTAACGTCTCCGGTGATAACCGCTTTTGAGCCAAAGCCGATTCGGGTGAGAAACATCTTCATCTGCTCGCTCGTTGTGTTCTGCGCTTCGTCAAGGATGATGAAGGCGTCTGAAAGAGTTCTTCCGCGCATGAACGCCAGCGGAGCAACTTCGATCACTCGTTTTTCCAGAAGCCGCGTAACACGCTCGTAATCGATGAGATCGAACAAGGCGTCGTAAAGCGGACGGAGATACGGATCTACCTTGTCCTGCAGATCGCCGGGAAGAAAGCCCAATTTTTCGCCTGCTTCAACAGCCGGTCTGGCAAGAACGATGCGATTGACCTGCTTTTGAATAAGAGCCTGGACCGCCATCGCTACTGCGAGATACGTCTTTCCGGTTCCGGCAACGCCGATACCGAATACCACGTCGCGATCCTGGATAGCCTGGATGTACTTTCGTTGCGTTGCGGACTTCGGGGCGACCTGCTTTTTACCGGAAGGATTGAAGCGGGCTTTGGTGAAGTAATCGCGTAAGCTGAACGCTCGATCTTCGGCGATCTGAGCGAATGCCTCACGCAGTTCTCGATCAGTAAACTGGCGACCTTCTTTAAAAAGAGCAGAAAAATCCTCGAGGATGTTTTCAGCTGTCTCTACATCGTCGGGAGCACCGTCGATCGAGACGTCTTGCCCGCGCGCGTTGATACGCACGTCCAGCAGTGATTCCAGGTATTTGATGTTCTGATCGTGGACGCCGAAAAGCGTTTCCAGTCCTCTTGGTGGAAGCTCGATTTTCTTCAAGAGCTAGACCTGTCTCCTTGTATGTACGCAGACGGGATTGAGGGTTGAAAAGCGGGTGTGGGCAAGCGGCATGGGGATACGCATATGCTGCGATTTGGACGCTACTACAGCGATTATGCGGCTGTCAATCCGGTGGGGTGGTGGTTCAGTTTGCACTGGGAGCGCGGGCGTCTCGCCCGCAGCACGTTGAGAATCAGCCACCGAGCGGGGCGAGACGCCCGCGCTCCCAGTGAGGCCGCTTGACACTCCCAGGTCGCCTCCCTATACTCCGTCACTTGCGCGTAACGCCCGATGCGCTTCTCGTAGTGGGAAAGGGCGAGATTTAGTGGAGATTTTGGATGCCTAATCATAAATCGTCGGAAAAGCGGATGCGGCAGAGTGAGCGGCGCCGCAAGATAAACAAAGGGAACCGGACCCGGTTGCGGAGCTCAATTAAGAAGCTGCGGTCGGCGCTGGACACCGGAAAGGCGGCAGCCACCGGAGAGTTGCTGGCAGCAACCATTTCCACCATTGATAAGGCAGTGCAGAAGGGCGTCTTGACCAAGAACGCCGCCGCGCGGCATAAATCGCGGCTAACGGTGCGTTACAACGCGGCTCAAAAGTGAGCTAGAGCAACAATTCACGCAAAGAACCGAGGCGGATCGAAATTTTCGGTCCGCCTCGGTTTTTGTCTTCAGGTTATCTGGGAGCGCGGGCGTCTTGCCCGCAAGGACCCAATTTCGGGCGGACGAGACGCCCGTGTTCCCAGCAAATGAAAGGAGTACCCCATGTCCAATCACTACAAATCCCAAGCCGAGATTGAGGCAGTTGTCCAGGGGTTTGAATCGTGCCAGACAGCAAAGGAAGATTTTTCACACCAGAGTCACGTCACTGTCGGTACCTGGTATTTGCGGCATGGGACGCTCGAGCGAGCAACTGCGTTGATGCGTGAGGGACTGTTTCGCTTTCTCGATCACTACGGCCTCGGCCGCCAGAAGTATCACGAAACCTTAACCGTGTTTTGGATGTGTTTGATTGAGAGCGAAGTCAAACACCTGGACCCGAATCTTTCACTGCT
>JBKPAC010000098.1:0-22246 GCA_046726175.1 Acidobacteriota bacterium | reverse complement strand
GGTCAAACCTATACGGCTAACTTACAGATCAAGTCGGAACGAACGCTGTCGGACTTGGCTGCAGGTTATTCCTACCGCTGGGGAACAGAGAATTTTCGAATTGGACCAATGGGAACTTTAGGCTTCGTAAAGCCTGAAGTCACGATCGACTCTGTAAGCAACACCAACATAAGTAGAAGGGAAGGATCAATAACCAAGTTTGCCGCATTGATCGGATACGACCTGGATTACGACCCGAGTAGTCGCATCAACATCTTCCACAATCTTGGCGCGATCGCCTACAAGCGTGACCGGTTGTTTCATGCCGAAGGTGGGATCAGAGTCTATCCTTCAGAGCACTTTGGCGTGAGCGGCGGCTACAAGTTTGTTAACTACAAGCTGGTCGACGGAATTAATTTCATCAGCGCGCGCGAGCACGGTCCATTCATAGGTGGCCTATTGCGGTTCTGAGGGAAGAACGAAGGACGCGCCATGAACACCAGGGTGAAAGAGCTTTTAGTAGAACACCGTGGCTGCAGCTGACTGGTGATCTACAGATCATTCGCGGCGTACGCCGGTCAGTGGAGACGGCAGTAGTTCTAGGTGCCCGCCTGGTGATGATTTTCTAGTAGTGAGGGCGCAGTTGAATTCCAAACGTCGCCTACCATGCAACACTGATCACCCCTACCTTAAACGTGCAATCGGCTAGCTTCCTTAAGGCCCGAAAATACCAGATCCAAGCGATTTACCACTAAGTAGCCGCCCAATATTCTTACACTACCAACCAAAGTACGCTGATGTGTCCCAAGGCCCAGTCGAATCTCTAATCATGGAGTGTGTGCTAACGGTTTAAAGTGTGTGGATCGTGGCATTAGTTCTTCAACAAACATTATTCACAGTTGAGAAGGGCGGTTTGCCCCCGCTAACTATGTCGACTTGCCTTCCTATTGAGACAAGTCAGCGGGGTGATCCGCCCTTTTCAACTGTGAATTCGCTCAGATTGAGTTCGGTCGTCATTCGCATGAGTGATGAGGTCATTTATTCGTAGAAAGGCCAGCCAGCTCGATACGTACGACGGCGGTAGAGAGGCCCGCGCTCCCAGTATCAAGGCTAAGCCTCAAGGAAGGATAAAAACAATGGCAGACAAACCACACATTCTAATCATCTGGGGCGACGATATCGGCTGGTACAACATCAGCGCCTACAACCTGGGCGTGATGGGATATCGCACGCCAAACATTGATCGCGTCGCCAAAGAAGGAGCGTTGTTCACCGACTGGTATGGACAACAAAGCTGCACCGCAGGTCGCGCAGCATTTATTACAGGGCAATCACCAATAAGAACGGGACTTACAAAAGTCGGGTTGCCGGGCGCGACACTGGGATTACAACCGGAAGACCCAACGATTGCTGATGTGCTTAAACCGCTCGGTTACGTATGCGGGCAGTTTGGTAAGAACCACCTCGGCGACCGGGACGAGTTTCTACCAACAGCACACGGCTTTGACGAGTTCTTTGGCAATCTCTACCACTTGAATGCGGAAGAGGAACCGGAGAATCCAGACTATCCGAAAGATCCTGAGTTCAAGAAAAAATTCGGGCCGCGTGGCGTTCTGCATACGTTTGCGAACCCTGACGGCACGCAGAAGATCGAAAACACTGGACCACTTAACAGGAAACGTATGGAGACAGTGGACGAGGAATTTCTCGACGGAGCTTTAAAATTCATCGATAAAGCCGTAGCGGACAAAAAGCCTTTCTTCTGCTGGTGGAATTCGACTCGCATGCATGTCTTTACGCACCTGAAAAAAGAGTCGGAAGGAAAGACGGGGCTAGGTTTGTATCCCGACGGCATGGTTGAGCATGACGGTCACGTGGGCAAGCTGCTCGACAAGCTCGATCAACTCGGAATCGCCGACAACACCATCGTCATGTATTCCACGGACAACGGCGCCGAGTGCCTAAGTTGGCCGGACGGAGGTTGGACGCCGTTTCGTGGTGAAAAGGATACCAATTGGGAAGGTGGATGGCGGGTGCCGTGTGCGATTCGCTGGCCCGGCGTCACAAAACCCGGAACCGTTTCCAACGACATTTTCTCGCATACCGACATGCTTCCGACGTTGTTGGCGGCTGCAGGCGAGCCTGCCATTGTCGAAAAGCTTAAGAAAGGCCACAAGGCCGGCGACAAGACCTTCAAAGTCCACATCGATGGCTACAACCTGTTGCCTTTTCTGAAAGGCGAGGTGAAGGAGAACCCGCGCAAAGGTTTCTTCTACTGGAGCGATGATGGCGACCTACTGGCTATGCGTTACGAAAACTGGAAGCTCCACTTCATGGAGCAGCGTGCCCACGGCTTCCATGTCTGGCAGGAGCCGTTCGTCCAACTGCGTTTCCCCGCGCTCTACAATTTGCGCAGCGATCCGTTTGAACGGGGAACCGAAGACGCGACCATGTTCTACCAGAAATGGTCGGCCGACCGCATGTTCTTGCTCGTACCGGCTCAGGCCCTGGTTGGGCAATTCCTGAAGACCTTTGAGGAGTTTCCACCGCGGCAGCGACCAGCGAGCTTCAGCATTGATCAGGCTTTGGAGAAAGCACGTCAACAAGGGGAGGCGATGCTTACAGCAGCTGCAGGTGGAGCAGCAACAGCTCCGCATAGTGCAACAGCCGCTGCAGCAGCAAGTGGTAAATCATAACGCTCGAGAGTTGCGCTGTAAGTCTCGGCACTTCAGCACGGATGCGGGCCAAGCCAAGCTCCGCTTGGTTCGCACCCGGCTGGTGTGAGTCTCTTACGGCGCGTTGCGCTAACTAAGAATTTCGGAGGATAACGACATGCGTAGCCCTGCAAGAACAATCTTGGCAACCAGCGTGTTTGCAACGCTGTCATTAACCATGTTTGGTGGTGGAAGTGCGGCGCAGAATGGAACCAAACTTCCGAAGCGCATCTACATTCAGGCACAAGCAATGGGCACCTCGACTCAGTTGGGTCGCAACTTCAGTGTAACGGCGATCATCGAGGAGCTCTCTTCACGTGAAGATCAAAAGATTTTGCTCGAGGCGTTTCAAACGAAGGGGAATGAAGGACTGGTGAATGCGCTGTCGAAAATGCCGTCTAAGGGCAGGCTTGCCATCACCGGCACGCTGGGTGGAGACCTTGCGTACATACGGAAATTCCAGATGCCCGACGGCAGTACAAGATACCGCATGGTTACAAATCGATTACTTCGCTTCGGTGAGGTGTGGGCTGATACTCGATCTTCGGATTACGAGCTTTCGGGCATGGAAGTAATCTTGAGTAAAGACAATAAGAACAACAGCGGAACGTTGCTTCCTGCCGCCAAGTTGAAACTGGACAAAGAAAAGCATCTAGAGATCGAGCTTTACCAGAACCCGTGGAAGCTCGTGAACGTGCAGCTGCGCTGAACTGAAGTAACAAACTGGAGAAATCATATGCCAAACCGGCTGTTGATTGGACTTGATGAGATTCGCAGTAGATGGGGTTGGTACCTGCTGCTTGGAATCGTGCTGCTTGCGCTCGGTGTGATGGCAATCGGGCAAGCGGTTGCAGCCTCCATTGCTTCAATGAGCATACTCGGATGGCTCATAATCCTCAGTGGATTGGTCCAGGCGCTGCTTGCTTTCCGCGTGCGGAACTGGAGCGGTTTTTTCCTGCACCTGATGGGTGGAGTCCTCGAGATCATTGTGGGCCTGCTGATTGTCGCGGCGCCAGTAAGTGCGGCGCTGGCTGTGACGTTGCTGCTATCTGTGTACCTGTTGGTCGGCGGCTTGTTCCGGATGATCGCAGTCTTGTTGCTTCGCTTTCCCGGTTCGAGATGGGGTGTTCTCGGAGGCTTCATCTCTTTTCTCTTAGGGCTGGCGTTATGGCAGCAATGGCCTGCATCGGGACTCTTGTTCGTAGGCATATGCGTTGGTATTGCGCTCGTTCTGCATGGTTCGTCGTGGATCGCGTTTGCGCTGAGCTTGCGGAAGTTGCCGGCACTCAAGCACGCGTAGATCAAAACTTCAAGCGGGATACGAGCACAGGAGAGAAAGAACATGGGACGACATACCGTACGACCATTGCCTTCGTGGAACGATGGAGTAGCAAAGCAGGCGATCATCGATTTTGTCACGCGAGTATCAACACCGAGTCGATCCGACTTTGTCCCAGTTAACGAACGAGTCGCGGTGTTTGATAACGATGGAACACTCTGGTGCGAGATGCCCTTACCCGTACAGGCGTTTTTCGTTGCCGATCGAATTCGAGCGCTCGCTCCGAGGCATCCGGAATGGCAGGCGATCGAGCCGTTCAAGTCGCTGCTTGCAGGCGATATGAAAGGTGTTATGGCGCGTGGGCTCAAAGGAATTGCTGAACTCATGATTACGACCCACGCCCGCGTTACCACAGAAGAATTCAACTCGATCGTACGCGAGTGGCTGGCGACAGGAATACATCCAAAACTAGATCGGCCGTATACGCATGCGGTCTATCAGCCAATGCTCGAGGTTCTCGCGTACCTTCGGTCGCATGGCTTTTCGACTTTTATTGTCTCGGGTGGGGGAGCGGAGTTCATGCGCGTTTTTGCTGAAGAGGTCTACGGCGTCCCGCCACACCAGGTGATCGGTTCGACGATAGCTACCCACTTCGAAATACGTAACAATAAACCCGTCCTCGTGCGGGATCCCTCGTTGGATTTCTTCGATGATAAAGGCGGAAAGCCTGTCAGCATCAATAAGTACATCGGTCGTCGTCCCATTGCCTGTTTTGGAAACTCCGACGGCGATCGCGAGATGCTGGTATGGACCACGGTGGGAAGAACAGACAACCTTCCATCGTTTGGTCTGATCGTTCATCACACAGACGCAGAGCGCGAGTTTGCATACGACCGGAAACACGTCATTAGCGGTCAGCTCGACAAGGCACTCGACGAGGCCATCCTGTTTGGATGGGTGCTTGCCAGTATGAAGCGAGACTGGAGAGTTGTGTTTCCGCCGCTCGAAGCTCAACAAGCTGCTCGCGCGAGCATGTAAACGGAAGGATCCCGACCAAAGAGAGAACCGCAGTAAAAGGGGCCGGGTAAGCATGTCTTCACTATCAAAGATAGAAACCTGGCTTCCCGGACTGAAGCTTGTCCGTACTTATCGTCGTGAGTTATTTCCTCACGATCTAGTTGCCGGGCTGTCACTCGCGGCCGTAGCGCTTCCAGTTGGTATTGCTTACTCACAACTTGCCGGCTTTCCCCCCGTGGTCGGCATCTACTCGTGCATTCTTCCTGCGGTGGCCTATGCCCTTTTTGGCTCCTCACGCCAGTTGGTAGTCAACCCTGATGCAGCGGCTTGTGCAATCGTAGCGGCAACGGTGGCGCCACTTGCTGCCGGAGATGCTACGCGCTACCAGGACCTTTCCATCCTTCTCACATTGGCAACTGGATTATTCTGCATAGCTGGCGGCCTTGCCGGATTAGGAGCGATCGCTAACTTCCTATCCCGACCAATACTCACCGGTTATCTGAACGGGATTGCACTGACCATCATTGTGGGGCAGCTTGGAACTCTGCTGGGCTTTCAGGTGGGAAGATACGGTTTCTTTAGAACGCTGGCAGAAGCGATTTCACGTCTAGCCGAAACAAATGTCACTACACTCACGCTGGGACTGTCGTTGTTGATTCTGTTGCGAGTACTCAAGCGATGGACGCCAAGAATTCCGGCCGCGCTCGTCGCAGCTGTCTTGGGTTGTGCAGCAGTCTCGCTGTTCTCGTTACAGCAGAAGGGTGTGACCGTGGTGGGAACAATCCCGGCCGGCTTTCCGGCTCCGCACATTCCTTCAGTGGCCACGGCGGATATTTGGCCTCTCGTTTTCGGTGCGGCAGGAATCATGTTGGTGAGTTTCTGTAGCATGATGACCACCGCTCGGGGCTTTGCAGCGAAGAATGGGTATTCAATCGAAGTCAATCGAGAGATGTTCGCGCTTGGCATCTCTGACATTGCATCCGCATTCAATCGAGGATTCGTTGTCAGTGGCGCCGATTCACGCACTGCTGTAGCGGATGCGTCCGGCGGTAAGACTCAAATCACAACCGTCGTAGCGGCCGTGACGATGGCCATAGTTCTTTTGTTTCTCACCACTCCACTCGCACTTGTTCCTAGTGCTGCGCTAGCTGCGATTCTGATGTCTTCAGCAATTGGCTTATTCGATATTCGCTCGCTGAGAGACTACTTTCACGCTAGCAAGCCTGAGTTTCGTCATTCGATCGTTGCGATGCTGGGCGTGATGACAGTGGGTGTCTTGCCAGGCGTACTGATTGCTGTGGCTCTTGCCTTTCTTAACTTGATTCGGATTGCTTCTCGCCCGCGAGATGCGGTGCTTGGTCTAGCCGATGATGATCAGGATCTCTATTGCATATCGGAGGAAGAGGGTGGGAAGCCAGTGCCCGGCTTGATCATCTACCGCTTTGAAGCTGCGCTCATATTTTTCAATGCAGACTATTTCAAGGAGCGAGTGCTGACACTCGTTAGTCAAGCCAGGAACAAGCCGGAATGGTTTCTGCTCGATGCCGAGTCGATTCCGCTGCTCGACGTAACTGGCTCACTAACGCTTCAATCGCTGCGAGCGGAACTGGCGAGCAAAGGTATTTCGTTTGGTATCACCCGTCCTCGTGCGCTCTTTCGCTTAATGCTCGAGCGTTCGGGTTTGATCAAAGAGATAGGTAACGAATGGGTTTTCCCGACGGTCCACGCCGGCGCGCGAGCGTTCATGAAGACTCGTGATGAAGTGAGAGCCAAAGAAGAAGCCGCGGATAAACGCGGATCACAACAGATGAGCGTCAGTGCTTAATTGTTCTTTCTGATCTGCGTTTATCCGCAGCTACTTATTGTCGTTTGTACCGGCGTCAGTATCCGTTGAACCCGTCTTCGTAGCCGTTCTCGAAGCCTTCGCGATAGTAGCGGCGATACAGTTCCTTATCACCAAGTTTTGAGCTGTAGTCATCCGTTGCTTTCTGATAAGCACTGAAGTCTCTGTAGCTCCGTCGTCGCCCTTTCTTAGCGTCGTTCCGGCCCTGTTTAATGCCTTCGTTATAGCCCGCATTCAGCGCAGTCTGACGTAATTCAAACGATCCGCCGTACGAACCATAGCGGTCCCAGTTGCGGCCACGCCTGTTGTTCCGATCCCAGTTGCCGGGTCTGTTGCTACCACCGGGCCTTGGGTTTTCAGTGTCGTAACCACTTTCGAACGCCATGCGGAAGTACCGCTGATAAAGTTCGCGATCGCCCAGCTTGGAGCTGTAATCTTTGGTCGCGCTGCGGTACGACTCAAATTGTTGGAAATCGGAATAGCGTCGCTTATCGCGATCTTTCCGCCCTTCTTTTGAACCTTCGTTGTATCCGGCATTGAGAGCAGTTTGTCGTAAATCAAACGAGCCACCCAGGTTTGGGTAGCCGTTCCAGTCTCGCCCTCGATGCCCCTGACCCTCTGCATTGATCCCGATTCCAGTCATCAGGATCAAAATCAAAACGAGTGACGAACCAGTAACTTTCGTAACTACATTTTTCAATTTCATTTCTCCTCCTGTTACTTCTAACCACAGCCTTCAAGCAGACATTTGTGTTGATTCGTGTCTTCTTCTTCGTGTCGTTTCGTGGATCGGTTTTGGTCGCGTTAGAAGTCAATCCACGAAACAACACGAAGCAAAGACACGAATTAACACGAACCGCAGTCGGGGATATGATAACGGCCAAAGGACTGAAGAACGAAGCGAAGGTTTTTGGAGTGGGGCTTTTTGTCCACTACCAACGTCCCCGATTGACAGCTGCGATTCTGGGTTTTTATGATTTGAGCCCTGCTTGACTTTTAGTCCACACGCAATGCGTATCAGCGTTCGCAATACAGAGAACTCATTATGATAAGTGTCAAAGACCTTACGAAGAAGTATGCCCGGAATCTGGCTGTCGACCATATTTCCTTTGAAGTAAATAAAGGAGAGATCGTTGGTTTTCTGGGCCCGAACGGTGCAGGAAAAACTACCACGATGCGTATGTTGACCTGCTTTCTCCTTCCGACTTCCGGTACAGCCAATGTTGCCGGATTCGACGTCCTCGAGAAGCCGCTCGAGGTGAAGAAACGGATCGGCTACCTGCCTGAAGCCCCGCCGCTCTATCACGAGATGGTCACCTCAGAGTACCTGAGCTTCGTTGGGAAGTTGAAAGGTCTCTCCGGTGCTGAGCTGACAAAGCGAATCGATTACGTGTGCGACCGTTGCGCCGTCGTTGATGTCAAACAAAAGCAGCTAGGCAAATTGTCGAGGGGATACCGCCAACGCGTCGGCCTGGCGCAAGCTATTATTCACAATCCAGACGTCCTGATCCTGGATGAACCTACCGCCGGCCTTGATCCGAAGCAGATCAATGAGACCCGCGATTTGATCAAGAGTCTCGCCGGTGATCACACGATCATTCTCAGCACTCACATACTTCCCGAAGTTGAGCAGACTTGCGAGCAGGTCATCATCATCAACAAAGGCAAGGTCGTAGCTACTGATTCCGTGCGCAACCTCCGGGAACGTGCTCGAGGTGCCGAGTCATTGATGTTGGAAGTTGGCAGCCACAATGGCCCGCTCGATAGAGCTGCAGTTCAGGAGAAGCTAAATAAGATTAAGGGAGTCATCGCAGTTGTCGCGAAAGAGACGGGCGATGGACAGGGAATGTTCGAGATCGAGAGCGATAAGAGTTTTGTGCGAGGCGATCTTGCGCGCGCAATCGTCGAAGCGGGTTGGGATCTGAATGAGCTACGACCAACATCCATGAGTCTCGAACAGGTCTTCCTGCAACTCACAGGGGATGAAGCAGCCGCCGCCTCAGAGAAGAGCACGGGAAAGGAGAAGAGCAAATGAGAAATATCTGGATCATCTGCCGCAAAGAACTGCGGAGCTATTTTGTGTCGCCGGTCGCGTATCTGCTGCTGATAATGTTCGCGTTGATCTTTGGCTTCTTCTTCTGGAACGTGCTCGGTTACTTCGTGCTAACGGGAATGGAGGCGCAGATGCGCGGGCAGCCGATGCCGATGAATCTTAACGAGCAGGTTGTCAGACCGCTACTTGCGAATGTCGGAGTGATTGGTTTGTTCTTCATTCCTTTGATTTCAATGCGGCTGTTTGCTGAAGAGAAGCGGAATGGAACGATCGAGTTGTTGACCACCTCTCCAATCCGCGATTTCGAAATGATTGTTGGAAAGTGGCTTGCCGCCCTCATCCTCTACACATGCCTGTTGCTCATAACGGCGCTTAATTTTGTCTTCCTGTTTAAGTATGGCAACCCTGACTTCAAGCCGCTTGCCATCGGTTACCTGGGATTGATCTTGCAAGCAGGAAGCCTGTTAGCCATCGGCACGTTCATCTCCACCCTAACGCGGAATCAGATTATCGCGGGCGCTGTCACCTTCGGCGTCTGTTTGTTGTTGTGGGTGCTTGAGTGGGTGAGCGGCTACGAAACTGCAAGCTGGGCGAAGGTGTTAGCTTACATTTCTATGAACTCGCATATGGATTCATTTGCAAAAGGAGTGCTGGCTACGAAGGATGCAATCTTCTACGTGTCTGTGATCTTCCTCGGGCTGTTTCTAACGAGTCGATCGATCGAATCGCTGCGGTGGAGGTCATAAATGAATACTGAATTACTAAAGGCGCGCCAGACAAAGTTCGCCGGCTACATCACGATCTACGTTCTGATAATCATCACGGCGGTAGTCGTCGCAAATGTGCTCGCCGACCGTTACAGCAAGTCCTACGACAGCACTTCGAATAAGCGCTACAGTCTTTCGGAACAAACGAAGAAGATCGTCCGCGAGTTGAATCAGGACGCTACCATCCGCTACTTCAACCAGGCGACGAGGTTCGGCGGTGCTAAAGATCTGCTCGATCAGTATGCAGGGCTGTCATCGAAGATCCACGTGGAATATATCGATCCGGATAAAACACCGGATGTGGCGCGCGAGGCTGGAATCAAGAACCTCGACACTGCCATCGTACAGATCGGCTCGAAGCACGAAGAAGCCAAGAGCATGACCGAGGAAGGAATCACCGGCGCCTTCATTCGCGCGATCAAGGGAAAGACTCGAACCGTCTGTTTTGTAAGCGGCAGCGGTGAGCATCAGATCGATGACGTGGATCGCAACGGCTATTCAGCGCTGAAGGACTTGCTCAGCAAAGATGAGTACGAGTCGAAAGCGATCAACCTCCTGCAAAAAGCAGAGATTCCAGGCGAGTGCACGGTCATGGTTGTTGCTGGACCGACCGGTGATTATCAGCAACCGCAGGTCGACGCCCTAAAGAAATACGTCGAGGAAGGTGGACGTGCCATGTTCATGCTCGACGCTCCGCTGAAGATGGGTCGTGAGATTGCAGACAACGACGTTTTGGCAAAACAACTTGAGAATTGGGGAGTGACGGTGAATAAGGACTTGGTTCTCGACCTCAATCCTGTTGGCCAGCTGATGGGACTTGGACCACAAGTCGCGCTTGTTTCGAGCTACGAGTCGCAAGCTATCGTAAGTCCGCTGCGGGGAACGGCTACTGGGTTTCCGTTCTCGCGGTCACTGGAAGTCAAGAACGGTGACAAGACCGCAGTTCAAAAACTATTCAGCTCGTCAGACACCAGCGTGGCAACGACGAATCTTGCTTCCAGTGAGATCGATCCAAGCGATCCAAAGAACAAGAAAGGGCCGTTGACGATTGGCGCTGCCGGCTCGTACACCACCGGCAAAGAAAATGTAGAGGGACGTTTCGTGGTACTGGGCAGTTCTTTCTGGGCCGCCAATTCGTTCATTAGCTTCAATGGAAATCGCGATTTCGCACTGAATGCGATGAACTGGTTGTCATCGGATGAGGATCTCATCTCGATTCGACCTAAAGAAGAGGATGACCGGCGCATCACGATGACGCAGTCTCAATTTAGTTGGGTGCGCGCGACCAGCCAGTTTCTATTGCCGTTGGCTATGCTCATTATTGGAGCGACTGTCTGGTGGCGCCGCCGCTAGTCTGATTCTTGAAATCGATTGCAAGGTATCCGTTGATGAAGAACACGGGATTAATTGTTGCGACAGCAGTTTTAGCCGGATTGCTCGGTTTGCTTTACTGGTCCAATCGTCATAAGCCGGCGGACAGTAATGAGGTGTCGACTACCCCTGCGGAAGCTGCACCGAAAATACTGACTCTCAACGAAGCTGACATCACCAGGCTCGAGATAAAGAAGAAGACCGGAGAACCAGTCGTCCTCGAACGGAATAGCACCGGCTCATGGCAAATCACAAAACCTCAGTCGATGGAAGCTGACCAGGCGACTGTGTCTGCTTTGCTTTCGAGTCTTTCAACCCTGACTTCGGATCGGCTTGTTGAGGAAAAGGCAGCAAACCTGACAACGTACGGTCTCTCGGCACCGGCACTCGAAGTAACCGTCACAGACAAGAATAACGTAACGCACAAATTGCAGTTGGGTGATGACACACCAACCAGCAATGCGACGTATGCAAAGCTGGACGGTGACGCGCGCGTGTTCACAATCGCGAGCTTCACTAAAACTGGAATTGACAAAGGACTCGACGACCTGCGAGACAAGAGGCTGCTCACTGTCGATGCTGACAAAATCACCAGGCTACAGCTCGTGGTCAAGCAGCAGGAGATCGAGTTCGGACGCGACAAGGACCAGTGGCAGATCGTCAAGCCCAAACCTCAACGTGCCGATGCGAGCAAAGTTGATGATCTCGTACGGAAGCTTGCCAGTGCGGCGATGGAGATTGATGCGGTGGCAGATAGTGCAAAGTTTCCGGCTGCGTTTGCCGCGGGCTCCCCGATTGCTGTAGCAAAGCTCACTACTGATAAGGGAGTACAGCAACTCGAGATTCGAAAAGACAAGGATGATTACTACGCGAAGTCGAGTGTTGTCGACGGTGTTTACAAGGTCTCGAATGGTTTAGGTGAGGCGATGAATCAGAAGCTCGATGACTTTCGCGAGCGAAAGGTTTTTTCGTTCGGTTTCAGCGATCCAACTAAGATCAAGATTCGTGATAATGGTAAGACGCAGACGTTGACCAAAGGTGGGGACGATTGGTGGTCCAGCGAGGGCAAGAAGTATGACAAGACAAGTGCGCAGGCGTTGATCGATAACCTGCGCGATCTTCAGGCGACCGAGTTCGCGGATAGCGGATTCACCACACCCGTCGTAGACGTAACCGTGACTCCCATCGAAGGCAAGGCTGCCGAGAAAGTTTCACTGTCGAAGGGTAACAAGAACCCCGTCGCGAAGCGCGAGGGCGAATCGACACTCTACGTCCTGGACACGAAGGCGATTGAGGATCTGCAGAAACTCATCAATGATCTCAAGCTAGACAGCGCGAGCGGCAAGTAGTCTGCCATTGCATCGTGACGGGACCTGCTGATTACTCGACTACTCTTTCTTCTTTCCTTCCCAGTTCGATACAAAGCCTTCAGTACGAAACTCACCGACCAGTTTTGAATCCTGCAAGGCTCCACTCACAAGGATTGACTCATGCTTCTTGAATTCGAGAGTCATACTCAACTTACCGTTCTCCCATGTCCCATCCTTCACGGTTCCTGGGCCTGTATGGTCAGAGTTGGCTGTTCCAGTTACTTTTGTGCCCTCGAGTTTCAGTTCAAACGTAGCCGGAGTTCCGGGGTGGCCCTTAACGTAGAACGTAACGTTCCACAGTCCGGTAATCGGATCACCCTGCAGAACTGACATTGCTGCTGTTTCACTCGCACGAGCGTTGGAGTGGCACTGAGACAAAGACATCACCATTACTGCGAGAACAAGACCTGCTAAAACGATCAATTTCATTTTTTTGGATCCTCCCGATATGTGATTCCTGAAGCAGACCCGACACACTACGAAATGCCGGCTTGATGATGTTCAACTAAATCAATCGGGAAGTTCTTTATTGGACAAAAGCAGTTTCGCTGTTCAAGAATGAAGCCCCAATGAACGTGAAGAAAAAGCCCGATCGACGTCCACAGCGAACGAAGCGCCAGTTGAGCAAAGCATTGATTGAGCTTGTCCAGGAGAAGCGCTTCGACGAGATCACCGTGCAGAACGTAATCGATCGCGCGGATATTGGCCGTTCAACCTTCTATACGCATTTTCGTGACAAGGAAGATTTGCTTGATAAAGACTGGGAAAGATTTCTGTACGGCTTTGCGTAGCATATCAACTGGGACAAGGCCGGTGAGGGATCGTTCGTGCCCGTCTTACACCTCTTTCGACACCTGCAAGACTTTCAACCTTTTTACAAAGGACTGGTAAGGTCGAGAAAAGTCGACTGGGTGTTCAAGAGCGGCGTCACATACTTGAGCTAGAAATATCGAAGCAGCTCTCAATGCAAGAGTAAGTTCAAAGCGGGGGCTGGCTACGCAACCCACAGTACCTGTTCCGATTCTCGCGAATTTTTTGGCAAGTGAGCTGTTCGCGATGATGAAGTGGTGGCTCGACAACAAGATGCCCTTCACACCCGAACGGATGGATGAGATGTATCACCAGTTGGTCGGACCGAGCGTCAAGAAAGCGCTGAATTAACTATTACTCCCCGATTATTTTCACCAACACGCGCTTCCTGCGGCGTCCATCAAACTCTCCGTAGAAGATCTGCTCCCACGGACCAAAGTCAAGCTGGCCTTTTGTGACAGCAACTACCACTTCGCGGCCCATCACCTGCCGCTTGATGTGTGCGTCCGCATTGTCCTCACCAGTTAGATTGTGTTTGTACGCGCTCACTGGTTCGTGCGGCGCCAGCTTCTCGAGCCATACTTCATAATCCCGGTGCAGCCCGCTTTCGTCGTCGTTGATAAACACCGAAGCCGTTATATGCATTGCATTGACGAGAGCGAGGCCTTCGGTGATCCGACTTTCTTCCAGACACTCCTGCACCTGCGGCGTGATGTTAACGAATCCACGCCGTGAGGGGACGTTGAACCAAAGCTCCTTTCGATAACTCTTCATACGCGAGGATTACTTGCACAATTCGGGCAGCTGCTGTTTGAGGTTCTTCAGCTTCGGCATGTCGTGATAGACGATGTAAGGATCGTTCGGATGGTTCACCAGATAATCCTGGTGATAACTTTCAGCCTCGAAGAAGGCTTTCAAAGGCACCACCTGGGTAGCGATCTTCTTGTCGAAGACTTTTGCGTCATTTAGTTGTTCGATATAACTCTCAGCGATCCGTTTTTGTTCATCGTTGGCATAGAAGATCGCGGATCGATATTGCGTACCAACATCGGGTCCTTGCCGGTTGAGTTCCGTAGGATCGTGTGCGACCGAGAAAAATACTCGAAGCAGTTGGCCGTAGGTAATCACGGAAGGATCGTATGTGATGCGAACCGATTCGGCGTGACCCGTAGCGCCGGACGCGACGGTGTAGTACTGCGCTGTATCACTCGTGCCACCGGAATATCCCGATTGAACGCGCACTACTCCCTTGACGTTTTCAAAAACAGCTTCCACACCCCAGAAACAGCCACCTGCTAACACTGCAGTCTGTTCACCTTTTTGCGTTGCCAGCGGAGCATCCACCTTGGGACTGGGAATCGCGACCGCAGACGCATTTGCTGAGCTACAAGCATTCAATGTCATGATCATCACCGTTAGAATTAATAGAATTGCAGACACCTTGGACATAATTTAAGTCTCCTGCAATTAAAAAGGAAATCAGCCGCGCGGAAATTGGCCGCGGATGAACGCGGATAAGACTCAACTTAGCTAAGGTGTCGGATCCGCGTTTTATCCGCGTTCATCCGCGGCTGATGCTTTACGCCTTCGTGCCGATGAACGCCTCAGGTTCCATTAGCGTTTCCTGTAGCCTGTTCAAGTACTTGCCCACGTGCAATCCATCCATCAGCGCATGATGCACCTCCACCGAAAAAGGCAATTGAACCCGCCCGGTCTCCTTCAGAAATTTACCAAACGCGATCCGTGGCACGGACAAACCGCGATTCGAGTTTCGAGCATGTGCGAAGCTCGTAAATGAAAACCACGGGAGCGTTGTAAAGTAAATCAGGTTATCCCTCGGTGTCGGC
Source organism: Acidobacteriota bacterium (assembly GCA_046726175.1). Classification (GTDB taxonomy): domain Bacteria; phylum Acidobacteriota; class Blastocatellia; order Pyrinomonadales; family Pyrinomonadaceae; genus PSRF01. The sequence goes on along the minus strand of JBKPAC010000098.1, from coordinate 7,196 downwards.
CTGAGCACGCCGTCTCCGTTGCGCACACTTTCCACAGCCTGCTTTGCTCCGCTAATGAACTGCTCGAAATCCTCACAATAGTCAAAGTATGCAAATGAGAAGCTCTCGTTGGGCAATAAAACTGTCGAGCCTCCATGAATAATTTCGTGGATTACGACCTGATCGTCTTTGAGCCGGTAATGGAATGGCTCGATCTCGTTTGCCACTCGTAAAGCGAAGTAATGATATGTTAGCGACACACTTGAACCAGGGCGGTCCTGAAGGATTTCCAGGAGTTTCGTGACATCGATTTGTGTGCAAACGTTGAAGTACGGCTGATCATAGTGACGGAAGAAGTCAAACAACTGTCGGCGTGGCCACTTATCTAAGTCTAAATACTTTGGCATGGCCCAATTGTATCTCGATAGTATCGCTCTCGTAAGCTGGGACGTCGATGGCACGATGTACTCTCTACGCGAGGTACGCGCAGAACTTCGACGTATGTTCGTCAGACGAATACTGCGCGGCCATGGACTATCAGCTTACAAGGAATTGATTCTCATGTTGCGCCATCGACATGAGATCGAGAAGGCGCGCAAACAGTCTGGCAGGTTGGCTACGGCGGTAAACGGCGAGATTCGTGCCATCGAAAAGAGTTGGTATGAACCTGCGATTCGAAAAGCGGGACTGCGGACGGGCATCATAGACGTGGTTTCATTTCTCAACTCACAGGGAATTCCTCAGGTCGTAGTCTCAGACTACGAAGTGACATACAAACTTGAATCGCTGGGACTTATGAACCGATTTGCGGCAACCTACGTTGGAGAGGAGCTTGGGGTCGTAAAACCAAACCCTGAACTGTTCGCTCGAGTAGCGACGGATTTCAAAGTGCCTGTAAGTCAAATTCTACATTTCGGAGATCGAGCTGACACCGATGAGGCTGCAGCGCGAGCAGCTGGTTGTCGATCACTGATAATCGCACGCGACTTTTCGAGTTTCGCCACGCTCTTGGACGAACTTAGGATGCAACCCACTCACGCCGATAAAATGGTAAGAACTTGAACTGAGCTTCCCATGCGCCCGCAACGCTCATGTTGTTCAGAAAATCGCCGATGGTGACTTGCTGGAGCTGTACAGCTGCGAGTCTTCCACTTTTGCGCTTTGATTTGTATTCGCAATTTGTTTCGCACAATAACTCGTCACACCGTCTCGCAATTACTGGGAGCGCAGGCGTCTCGCCCGCCTCCGCAGTCGAGAATCGATCCACAAGCGGGCGAGACGCTCGCGCTCCCAGTGTGTCAATGAGTAATAGCTTGTAGTGAGGTTTAGATTCCTCGCCGTGGCAAGGCACAAGCGTAAGAAATGATGCGGTGAGCCAATCGTACTCCGTCCGCAGCGTGCGAATCACTCTACTGGCCTGGTCCAACGTGAGTTTCTCACCGGTAAACGAGTACTCGATCCCTCGGCGGCCAACAAAAGCTAGATCCGGCAGCCCGCTAACTTTGCCGCGGCAGTGAAATAAATCCTCCGTCTGGTACCTGCGCAGGCCGTAGGCATCGCTGACCACCATTGAGTAATGCTTTCCGGGCTCGAGCTGATCTGGGCGCAATAGATTCGTTGGATCATCCTCATCTTCGAGCTCAACGAATTCATACAGCACTCCACTTGCGATGGGCAGAAACGAAACCACGTCCATACGAAAGGCAGTGATGGTCTCGATCGTCTCAGTGGACATTGAATACATCGGTATCAGCCGATAGGAATCCGGGGAAAGGTATTGCGCTACGCGATCGAGGAACGGTTTGACGTAGCCACCCGTCCAGCAAATGTAGCTTCTCATCTGCGGTGCACACTCTTCTAATCTAAGGGGAAGGTCACTGCCTGCAATCCTTCGAAGCCGTGAGTTGCTGCCCACTGAGTCGAGCCGTTTCTTAATCCATTTAATCTCAGGATCGAATGAGTTCGGATCGTTTATCCAGTCCTTTATTAAACGGGAACTCACGGTCCAATTGGTGTCGAGTTCTTCGAGGAACGTCGAGAGCGTTGACGGATTGGTGCTATACAGGACACCTGGATTAGCAATCGTCAGTATCCAAATCCGCACCGCCGTTGCGCCATACCTTGCTACGAGCGAGTGGACGGCTGGATGGCACTGGAGCCGGTAGGGAGCTTGCAGAGTGGCAAAGTACGACGGAAGTTTGAGTTCACTGAGTAACAGGGAAGTTAAGGAGTCGTCGCGATCAAACGAGCTGAAGACGTAGAGGCTGGTTCGACTCGTACTGAAGTGCCAACAGCAGCGAGCAAACATATCGATGAACGCCAACCTGACCCGACAAAGTTTGCCGTTTGTGAAAAGGATTCGCTTAGGTCGATCCGAAGTGCCGGACGTTTCAGCGAACGTGTGCCCGGCACCAGATCGTCTGGCCTTTTGGCTGATACTTTCTTCGACGTCAGGTCCAAACTTCAAAATGGGAGTGGCATCGTCAAGACGATAACGTTTTCGCAGTCGCCGTTGGTTGAAGGCGAATGTCCTTAGGCTGATCCGATGCCTCAGGGTTAGTCCGAAGCCTAAAAGCCGGATGCTCAGACCGATGAGCCACCGAATTGAATCATTAAGTTGGTCTCTCATCAGAGTCTCAAAGCCAGATCGATCTGTTCCTTGTAAATTTGGACAAGGTGCTCGATATCTGTCTGTGTGAGCAGGTTGGGATCGTGCGTAAATGTCAACCATGTAGTGCCGCGAAGAGTCGCCGCGTTCAGCGCAAGACAGTGGGACTTATGCAGTAGCCCGACGCACTCGATTCGTTCGACATTCTGAAACACAGGGTCATCAATCGTTCCCAACCGCTCGACATGCGAAAAAACGCTGGTGCACATATCGACGGATTGTCGTGCGAGGTACCAACGCAACAGTGGTTTTATGGCCCAAAGCGGCCAGCGAACAAGCGATTTATTGTGTGGAACTGCCCATTCGCCATTCTGAATTGTCCACGCAATCTGTCGCCGGACAGTACGACATTTCTCAGCTGCTGAAAGCGACTGGTCACAATTCGAATAGATCCGAATACGGCTCGTGCTGTTACCGAATCCGCGCATGGAGCGGGCCCGGATATTCACCGGAAACCAAAGGGAGACGTTCCGAGGATATTTGTGTGCTTCGTTCCAGCGGGCAAGAACCTCGAGCAGCGAAGTAGCAAGTAGATCGTTGTAAGTGAATCCCCCTGCTTTCCGGCAGTGTTCACGTAGCGGACCTGCGTCGATCTGAAAAGTAGTCCAACGACGTTTGTGTGAAGGTTCGCCGCCGCGGTTCCAAAGCTGTTGGGAACTGCCGTTGAAAGCGAACATACTTCTCTTGACAGGTGAATCGTGTTGACGCAAAGCCGGCGGAAGCTGAGTTTCGCTTTCACTGGTCCGTTCATTCAATCCGTGTGCGATGCGAAGTTGATGACGAAGCCACATAGCGGCGCTTAAGCCATCGACGGCAACGTGGTGAAATCGTGTCACGAGCTTTCGCGTGTCGTTTGTGCCGTTGACGAGTAACAGTTGTTTGACAGGCATTGAGTTGGCCGGATCAAACGAGTCGTCCATGAACTGTTCCACTTCAGACGCTCCGCCATCACACGTCGATTTAACTTGCACGGAGGCATCCGGTTCATCGATGCACAACCAGCGCTTCCCGTCCACGTACGATCCGGTTGTGGGAAACAGACGCCGCGCACTACTTGCTCCGGCTTTCAATGCTTCAGGGCTCAAACCGTTTCGTAGATGGAGTATCAACGCGAAGTCCAACGGCCGCGTCCGACTATCGGCAACGCTAATAAGGAAGTCCAACGTTGACAGCTTCAAGTCGTTCATGAAAGAGGAAGCCGTCAAAGCCTAATGTCGCGGAGAGGGATCAAAGACCACGAACGGCGGTTTTTTGGAACGTCCTCAACGTAGTCTCTGAGCTCGATCCATGAGAGCTTTGGTTGAAAATGATGAACTCGGTGCATCCCCAGCCCGAGCGAGAACCAATACATGAACCGGCCGTAGTAGTTGTGTGAGCGCGACTCTGGTGAGCCCGTGGAAAATCCTTCGTGCGTCTGGACGGCAAACGGGTACCAAAGCAACACCGAAACGAGCACAAGAGCGGGTCCGAGACTAATCAGGAATCGCGATGGACCAACAATCATGATGACGGGAATGTGCACCACAGCAATCAAGAGGTAGTTCATCACGAGTTCAATCAGGTCGCTTCTCTTTATGCGATTTCGCTTCCACAGCCAGAGGAACCAATGATGAGGCATCGCTAGCGAGCGTAGGATTAGCTCAACCACATTTCTTGATTTCATAAAGTGGTCTGGATCGAGTTCCGGGATGTTGGTGTGCGTGTGATGCAGATTGTGAGTCTTTCGAAAGTTTGTGAAGGGCACGAGGCTTGGAATCAAAGCAATACGACCCCACCAAAGGTTTGCTGTTCTTGTTCGGCCGAGGTGACCATGTACAGCTTCGTGTGCCATGACTGTTCCGACGAAAATCACGTAGGTGCGGAACAGTATGTCGACGATGTACCACACAAAATTCTTTGGAGTGATAAGGAAGCTCGCTTCTGCGACCAGGACTACGAAGCAAATGATGCAGCGGTTGAGCAGGAAGATCGCCGCGCGCGACCACTTCCGCGCTGCGCCGGTTGGTTGTGATGTGAGACTCGAAACTGCTGACATGGTACTTACCCCCATCGTCAATGTGATGCATCAGTGATAAAGTCTGCGCAAGCTGCTCGCGCACTTTTTTAACTGTCACACCCACCCTTCGTGACTCACCTCTGGATATGAGAGAGGAGTAGGAGGTGAAAAAGCTCGCAACCATTTTCCTGGTACTGCTTGTCTACGGTGGAGCTTTCGCTCAGTCTCCTGCCGGGACTGTGCAGCTGGACGAGCTGCGACGGAAGGGATACGAAGCGCTGTTCAACCTCGACTATGAAGCGGCACGACGGAGCTTCAAGGAAATGGTTAGACTTCTTCCCGATCATCCTGCCGGCCCACAGTCAATGGCTGCGAGTATTTGGCTTGAGGAGTTGAACCGCTCACGTCGATTGCGCGCCTCACTCTATGACGACGACTCACTTCAAAAAGGCACCGGTCAAACGGCGGATAAGCGCACTGTAGATGAGTTTCGCGAGTGGACGAGGAAGACGCGGAACCTGGCTGAAGCTCGGCTGCGAAACAATCCAAAAGATGTCGAGGCTTTGTACTTTTTGGGAGCGAGCGATGGATTGAAGGCAGTCTTCGCAGCTTCAGTCGAGCGGCGCTTCATGGCAGCTTCGCGTGATGCCGCGAGTGCCTCGGACCGTCATCGTGACGTGCTGAAGCTTGATCCAGGTTTCCATGATGCCGAGCTGACGATTGGCATGTACGAGTATGTTGTCGGCGCACTCCCGCTGCCGCTGAGAATGCTTGCAACGATCGGCGGCATTCGTGGCTCGAAGAAACGCGGACTCGAGACACTCGAGCGTGTCGCCCGAGACGGACACTGGGCACGGGACATTGCGCGCGTCCTGCTTATCGATCTCTACAAACGCGAGAAGCGCTGGACGGACGCGGTCGAGACGGCTCGCGATCTGAGCTCAAGATATCCGGGAAATTATCTATTTCAGCTGCAGTTGGCTGACAGCCTCATTTACCGTTCCAATTCGTTGCGTAAGGAGGGTAGTGCAGATTCCGCAGTTAACAATGACGAGCGCGAGGCTTTTAGAATATTTGAGGTGCTTTTGAACCGTCACGGGAATCAAGGCGCGAAAATCCCGCTTGATGTAATTCACTTTCGGTTTGGAGAGAACCTGTTGCTAGCGCGACAGCCTGCTCGCGCGGCTCAGGAATTTCTGGCTGCTTACGATGTTGCGGAGGTCGATCCCGATCTGGCAACGCTGGCTCGGCTACGCGCGGGGCAGTCGTTTGACCTCGCCGGTAAGCGACGCGAGGCTATGAACGAATATCTTGCTGTATTCAAGCGGCCGAATGTCGCGAACGCTCATGAAGAAGCACGACGCGGCCTGCGCACGCCGTACCGAAAATAGGTTCCGACCATTACCATAGCCGAAAGATCCGCGCGGGCAAGCCGCGGGCATCTCACGACCTGCTGAGAATTACTTTAAGCCTAATAAAGTGGAGGCAGCTTCACTCCAATAAAATCCGACAACGCTGCATCGAAGGCGTCGGGCTTGTCCAGATTGATAACGTGAGTCGCTCCTGGAATTACCACTCTCTTCACACCGGGAATTCTCTTAGTGAGGCTCTCAGTGATTTCTTTGTAAATCGCATTGTCATTTTCTGCGATCATAACCAGTGACTTCGTACGAATCTCCGAAAGGCGATTTCCGGCTGCAGGCTCAGTGGCTCGCCACAGACGAATGAGCGGAAACCCATTTTCAAAAACGTCCCAGTTGTCCTCATAGATCTCTCGAATCTTCTCCTGTGCTGCGATATTGTCCTTCGAGACGAAGGTACCGAGACCGAGGATTAACTGCGTTGTCTTCAACCGCCCTTCCTGTTTTGCAAAGGTGTGCAGTGCGTCTAACGCCTGTAAGTTAGCTTCGCCTTTCGCATGGCTGCTGGATCCGGTCGCGACAAGGATCAGATGGTCTACCGTGTCGGGATGTTCAAGAGCAAAGTCGATAGCTATACCTCCGCCAAATGAAAGCCCGACGACGTGTGCCTTTTTAATCTCCAGAAAATTCAGAAGCGCGTACAGATCCTCGCTGTGTGAGAACTCGCCTACCGGTCTGGCTGATTTGCCGATGCCGCGTATGTCATACCGGATCACCTTGTTTGTCTTGGAGAATCGCTCGAACTGTCTGTCCCAGGCTCTTGAGTCCAAGAGTCCGCCACCGCTGATGAACACCAGCGGAAACCCATTGCCCTCGATCTCATAGTGGAGAGTTGTGCCGTTTACCTGTGCGAGTGACCCTTCCATCGACTCTCGACTCCAGTGTGCTTTTCAAAACTTCCTCTGGTATCTTAGCGTAAATGTCATTGCTGTTAATCCTGTCTACCCCTAGATCGAAAAGATGCCTGCAACCGAAGCAACCCTCGAAAGTAGTCTAAAAGAATCACGCGAAGCCCTTGATGCCTGGGTTCGCGAAGTTGTGGAATGGCACTTCACCCCGGACACCGGCTGTCCGTTTTGGCTTGATTACGCGCGCCATCTCGATTGGGACCCGCGACGTGAGATCCGTACTT
>JBKPAC010000097.1:0-19991 GCA_046726175.1 Acidobacteriota bacterium | reverse complement strand
ATGTGAGCGTTTTTGCAGAATTCCCAAATGATTTGACGCCAGGTACCACACGGGGGAGTCAACGACTCGGTATCTGCGACAACTGTCAGTTCGGTAAACTCACGTTCTCCTTCCGAGAGCCCTTTCCATATCGCCACTCGCTCCGCACAAACGGTCAAACCGTAGCTGGCGCTTTCGACGTTACAACCGGTATAGATTTTTCCGCTTTTTCCTTTAACAGCCGCGCCGACCATGAATCTCGAAAACGGCGCGACAGAATGAAGCCGCGCCTCGAGCGCAGCTGCGTCAACTTCAGTTTGCGATTCAGAATCGTTCAACGAAGACCTCCAACTGGATTTAGAGAACCCGACAACCTCTCGCGAATCTTGCCACTGATCAGATCGATGCTCACGAGGTTGTGTCCGCCTTCAGGAATGATCACGTCAGCATAGCGTTTTGAAGGTTCAACAAACTGCATGTGCATCGGTCGCACTGTTCCCAGATACTGCTCAATCACTGATTCGACCGTTCGACCGCGCTCAGCGATGTCTCGCCGCAATCGTCGAATAAACCGCACGTCGTCGGGCGTATCGACGAAGACCTTAATGTCCATTAGCTCGAGGAGACGCGGGTCAACAAAGATCAATATCCCCTCAACGATGACGATCGGTTTCGGATCAACGCGACGCGTTTCGTGCCTTCGGCTGTTGGTCTTGAAGTCGTAAATCGGCAAATCAATTGCTTCGCCGGCGCGGAGCTTGCGCACATGATGAATCAGCAAGTCGTTGTCGAGCGCATCAGGATGATCAAAATTGGCGACCTTACGATAGTCGAGCGGCAGATCCTGGAGATTGCGATAGTAGGAATCCTGTTGGATAAAAACGACCTCACTGGCGCTAACCGACTCGAGGATGCGATTTGCGACCGTTGTCTTTCCTGAACCTGTTCCGCCACTGATGCCGATGATCATCGAATGTTTACCACGGCTGATACTAAACTCGGCTACTCGCGCGAACAACAACGCGTTTCAATAATCCTGAGAATGTTTCCTTAATTCGGTTACCTGTCTCCATTACTTCTTCGTGGTTTATAGGCTGGTCTGTTATTCCGGCGGCCATATTCGTGATGCACGAAATACCAAGCACTTCCATTCCACTGTGCCGTGCAACAATCGCCTCGGGAACTGTGCTCATGCCGACCGCATCAGCGCCAAATGTACGAAACATGTGAATCTCAGCGGGAGTTTCGTAGCTCGGGCCGGATAGCGCGGCGTATATTCCGCGGCGGAGCTCAATTCCCATCGAGTGAGCTTCTTCAACAGCGATTTCCTGCAGCTCGCGGGAATAGACCTCCGTCATGTCGGGGAACCGCGGCCCAAAGCGTTCATCGTTTGGCCCACGAAGCGGATTAACACCCATCAAGTTCAGATGATCACTGATCACCATCAGAGCGCCCTGAGTAAATTCCACATTGATCCCGCCAGAAGCGTTCGTAAGTATCACAGTCTTGATTCCGAGAACTTTGAAGGTCCGGATCGGGAATGTGACTTCTTCGAGAGTGTAACCTTCGTAGTAGTGAACGCGACCCTGCATTGCGATCAAGGGCACGTTTTCAAGTTTTCCGATTACGAGTTGGCCTACGTGTCCTTCTGCTGTCGAAGTCGCAAAGCCGGGTATTTCAGCATAAGGAATCTTGACTGACTCGTCGAACTCATCCGCGAGGCCACCCAGGCCACTTCCCAGAACAAGCGCCACACGTGGTTCCACCGTCATCCTCGAACGGATGACGCGCGCTGCATGTTCGACTCGCGCAATAAGGTTAGTTTCAGCAACGCTCTCGACCATCGATCTACCCCCACCCCAGCGTAAGGAGTCTGTTCGAATAACTCAAGCGGTGGAGCATTGGGAACGCTGCCGTCGACGGATTGCGAATTGCGGATTGCGGATTTGGATTTCGGATTGTAGACCGCTTAATCCACGGCTTGTCACATTCCGCAATCCGTTGACGCCCGCGCTCCCAGTGATAGCTATTTCTCTTTCTCGTAGGGAATTCCAAGCGCGCGTGGGGGACGCGATTGGCCTATGAATCCGGCAAGCACGATGATAGTCAACAAGTAAGGCACCATTTGAATGAACTGCACGGGAATGTCCTCACCGGAAGGTAACTTAACAACCCCTTGCATTTGAATTGAGATTGCTTCTGTGAAACCGAATAGGAGACACGCAAGCATCGTCTGCACCGGCCGCCATTTGCCGAAGATTAAAGCAGCAAGCGCGATGAAGCCGCGGCCGGCCGTCATGTTGCGGGTGAACAATGACGACTGACCGATGGAGAGATAAGCTCCACCGATGCCAGCGAGAATTCCTGAAAGCAGTACGCCGGAATATCTCATGCGAGCAACATTAACGCCGGCAGCATCTGCAGCTTCAGGGTTTTCTCCCACCGACCTCAGCCTCAAACCAAACGGCGTCTTGTAAAGGACGTACCAAGTTATCAAAACCATGGCGAGTGCAATGCCGATAGGTAGATACGGGATCAGCTGGTCCTTCGGTATCTGTGGAGTAGAACCAGAGGAGAGAAAGAACGCTCCGCTGAGAAACGCAGGCACGCCGAGCATGAGAATGTTTAGTGCTGTTCCTGTCACAACCTGATCGGCTTTGAAACGAATACAAGTGAGAGCGTGAATCAGAGCAATCACGAGACCGGCTCCTGCGCCTGCTGCTAGTCCGACATAAGGATTACCGGTGGCATACGTTACCGCAGCTGCCGTGAACGCTCCTGCGAGCATCATCCCTTCGAGCGCAATGTTTATGACTCCCGAGCGCTCTGAGAACAATCCTCCAAGCGCTGCAAGAATCAATGGCGTCGCCACACGAATGGTCGAAAAGATTAGTGATACGGTGAAGATCTCGCGCATCAGTTCAGATTCGAGCTCCCTTCAACGATCGTAACCTGCTAAACGACTCACCAAAGATCTTCTCGGCGGCAACAAAGAGGATGATGGTTCCTTGTAAGATCTGGACGATGTCTTTGGTTACATGCTCGGTGAACGCATCTACGGGAATGCCTCCACGTTGAAGGATCGCAAACAGCAACGCAGAAATGAGAACGCCCACCGGATGATTTCGTCCCAGCAGGGCCACAGCGATTCCGGTAAAGCCATAGTTATCTGAAAAGCCGTCGTAGTAACGATGTCGATAACCAAGGACCTCGTTGATTCCGACCATTCCCGCCAGTGCGCCGGAGATAGTCATAGCGATCACAATCTGGTGACGCACAGAGATACCACCGTACTCAGCTGCCGAAGCGTTGCTTCCTGTCGAGCGCAATTCATAGCCCCACTTTGTGCGCCAAAGGAATAGGTACACCAGTAAGCAACATAACAAGGCGAGTACAAACGCGAGATTCAAAGGTATTCGTTCGGGAAATCCGGGGACGAACCTACCGAGACGTGCAATGTGTGCTCCCGGGCCAATCGGAGCTGTTTGCATGATTGGATCGCCGGGAATTCTGTAGTGGTATTGAGTGAAGTAGCTGATCAAAGCAACAGCGATGAAGTTCAACATGATTGTGTTGATAACTTCGTGCGAGCCAAAGCGAGCCTTGAGAATTCCTGGGATGGCGCCCCATGCTCCTCCAGCTGCGATTGCAGCGATCACACAAAGAGGAACCAATATCCAGGCGGATCGGTTTGCGAAAGTGATCCCAACCCACGCGGTCGCGAAGGCTGCAATGTACAGTTGACCTTCCGCGCCGATGTTGAGCAATCCGCAGCGAAAAGCCACCATGACTGCAAGACCTGTGAAGATCAGGGGTGTGGCGTAGAAGAGTGTGTATCCGATGCCATCAGGCCATGACAGTGCGCTGCCAAACATCAGCCTGTATGTTTCAATCGGGCTGTCGCCTATTACCAGGATCAGAATGGCGCCTACGATGAAGGCGGCAAGAACAGCTATAAATGGAAACAACAACTCGCGAAGGAGCTTCATATAGTGTCGGATCGATTTATCATTTATCGTTTGACGTTTCTCATCTGACATTTGCGAACGAGCAGTGAGCCAAATGAAAAATGACAAATGTCAAATGATGAATGATAAATGGTTCTTTCAATGCCCACGCATCATCAATAGTCCGATCTCTTCCACCGTTGCAACCTTCGGATCAACTTCACCAACTATCCGTCCTTGATGAATTACGAGCAGTCGATCGGCAAGACTGGTCACTTCTTCAAGCTCAGCTGAAACCAATAGTATCGCGCAGCCGGAATCGCGCCGGGCCACGAGCTTGCGATGAATGAACTCGATGGCTCCGATGTCCACTCCACGTGTTGGTTGAGATACCAGCAATACGTGCGGATGGACTTGAAACTCGCGTCCGATGATTAGCTTCTGTTGGTTGCCGCCTGATAACGCCCGCGCCTGAAGTGCTGGATTTGGCGGCCGTACATCGAACCCCTGGATTATCTCTTTGGTGCGACGATGGATGGCGTCATCGTTGAGAAAAATGTTTCCGGGATAAGCAACCACGGGCGGACGGTAATGAACTCCGAGAATTGAGTTCTCAGCCAGATCAAACTCGAGTAATAACCCGCGGCGATGTCGATCTTCGGGAATATGAGCAATTCCGATCTCGCGCCGCAGCCGCGCGCCGCGATGAGAAATGTCTCGGCCCTCGAACCGAATTTCTCCCTGTAGGTTTGATGGATCGACCAGGCCGGCAAGCGCCTCGATCAGCTCAGTTTGTCCGTTTCCTTCGACACCTGCGATTCCGACAATCTCGCCTCTTCTAACTTCGAAGGAGACTGAATCAACGCGTTTGCCTCCTTCCTTAGTCGTTACGGAGAGATTCTTCACGGTCAATGCCGTACTGCCGATCTTCGGTTCCGGCTTCTCAACGCGTAGCAGAACCTCGCGACCAACCATCAAGCGAGCCAGCTCAGCTGCATTCGTCTCCCTGGTCTTCAAACGCCCGACGACCTTCCCATCGCGCATGACCGTGACTTCATCAGATATGGCGAGGACTTCCGATAGCTTGTGAGTGATGATGATGACGGTCTTCCCTTGTTCCCGCATCCGCCTGAGGATGGTGAAAAACTCTTCTACTTCTAACGGTGTCAGGACGGCGGTTGGTTCGTCCAGTATGAGCAGGCGCGCGTGCCTGTAGAGCGCTTTTAATAATTCGACGCGCTGCTGCTGTCCTACGGAGAGGTGCTCAATGCTCGTGTGTGGATTGACAGCGAGTTTGAATTCTTCGGAGAGCTGTCGGATTTGATTTGATGCTGTGGTGAGATCCAGGGCGAGGGCGTTTCCGGGCTCAGCACCGAGGATGATGTTCTCAGCAACGGTCATGGTGTCGACCAGCATGAAGTGCTGGTGGACCATGCCAATTCCTAAAGCAATCGCGTCATGAGGCGACTTAATGTCTCGTACTTGACCATCGACTAAGATCTCACCGCTATCAGACGTGTAGAAGCCATAAGCAATGCGCATCGACGTGGACTTCCCCGCACCATTTTCACCAACGATCGCGTGAATCGTCCCCGGCTCAACCTTGATATTGACGTGGTCGTTAGCTACTACCGAACCAAAGGTCTTAGTAATGTTCCGCAGTTCCAGCATCGTCGACGAGTCAGTGGTCAGTGGTCAGTAGTCAGTTGCAGCGTTGATGTCATGCACGTTTTCGAGCAAGCGAAGCGCTTCGTGCTCCATTGCCTATGGATCTTAAGTAGGCATTCAACATTGGGCTAAGTTCGTCGACAGTCGTTTTCAGAGTTCCTACTTGTCTTTTTGTTAGTAGGTTACGTCTGAAGGCCCGTCGCAACCAATGTCGTGTTTCATTGAGCGAGCCGCGTGAGATTCTTACAAAGCGACGGTTGTCCAAGTAGCGACCTCGGCCCTCGCCTTCCGCAATGTTTGCCCCAACACTGTCGGCTGCCCGAACTAGCTGTCCACCGATAGTATTTTGAGCAAATCTATTCCATCCAATCACAATCTCCCATACTTGATCTGCGAGTTTCTCGGAGAGGCGATAAACTCTCAGGTTTTCAAAATCTGATCTTGCCATTTCACCCTCCTAAGGTAAGGTTTAGAGGATTAATCGGAACTGCAACTGACCACTGACTACTGACCACTGACTCTATTTCGTCATCGCATCAGTAACCTTAATCTCACCTTTTATGATTTTCTGCCTTGCAGCTTCAGCTTCCGCGACAGCCTCAGGTGACACCAGATCTTTATTGAACTGATCCATTGAGTAGCCGACGCCTTCTTTGTCTAAGCCGAAGACGTGAAGCCCTGGTTTGAAGCGATGATTCACAACGTCCTCAACGATTTGATAGACGACGTTGTCGACCCGCTTGACCATGCTTGTGAGGACAAAGCCAGGCTTGACCATGTTCTGATTTGAGTCCACGCCAATGACAAAATGAGTAGCTCGGCCATTCTGCTTTCCCTGTTGTTCGACGGCATCAAAAGCACCCAATCCCGAATTACCGGCCGCGGTGAAGATCACATCAGCCCCTTTGCTGATCTGCGCGAGCGCAATCTCTTTTCCCTTACCCGGATTGTTCCACGCACCATCGGTGACGCCGACGTAGTTCTGAATAACCCTGATGTTAGGATTTACGGACCGTGCACCCTCTTCATATCCGACTTCAAAGCGGTGGATGAGCCCAATGTCCATGCCGCCGAGAAAACCGATAGTCCCACTCTTGCTGGCCTTAGCAGCAAGCATCCCCACCAGGTACGAACCCTCATGCTCTTTAAACACGAGCGAAGCAACGTTCGGCAGTTCGCTGACTCCGTCGATAATTGCAAATTGAGTATGAGGATAGTCTTTCGCAACCTGCTCCATGATTGGAGCCTGCGCAAAGCCGACGCCGATAATCAGATCGTAGCCGCGCTCGGCAAAAGCTCTCATCGCCGGCTCGATCGAGGTGGGATTTCCAGGTTCGATGTCACGCAAGACGATTCCCAACGGTGGCTTGCCGCAACTTTCGCCATTCGGCCATTTGCCGCTCTCTGCGCACTTCACACCCGCCCATGCAGCAGCATTGAATGACCGATCGTCCTTTCCACCGATGTCGAAGACTATTCCCACGCGGACTTTCGATCTGTCCTCAGCACCATAGCTGTGACTGCTGCAGCCCGACGTCAGCAGCGAGAGAAGTGACAACATCAATATGAGCGCAACGACCGTATACTTCATTGATTAATTACTTCCTTAACAAGACTCAACTGAGCAGGCTTCTCAGCTCCGATTCGATATGCCGCACGGATCCGCTCCGCAGCTTCCCGGGCCTTCCCCTGGTCTTTGCAGTAGACGAGGCCCAAGCTTTCGCCTGCCTTAACTTCACTGCCAATGTTCACATTTGCCAGGAATCCCACTGTAGGATCAATACGATCTTCGATGCGCACACGCCCGCCGCCGATGGCTGCTAAGGCATGGCCAATTTCAGTCGTCTCAACTTCTGTGATGAATCCAGGGCGCGCGGATTCTACAGCAAGAGGCTCGCGGACTAAAGGAAGAACTGAATCAGGATCGTCACAGACACGCGGGTCGCCACCTTGAGCTTCGACATTGCGTCGAAAACATTCAAGGACCGCCCCTGAATCAAGCAGCTGATGCAGCCGTTTTCGAGCCCGGTCGAGTGTCTCGTCGACATGCGAGAGCACGAGCATGTGTGCCGAAAGTTCGACTGATAGATCGAGCACGGGTTGAGTTCGCGGGTCGATCTCGCCTCGCATGATGTCGACACATTCCTTAACTTCCAAAGAGTTTCCTACTGCTCTTCCCAGCGGCTGGTTCATGTCCGTCAACAGCGCACGAGTGCGAATGCCACAGGAGTTGCCGGTGCTGACCAATGCATGAGCAAGCTCTTTCGCCTGCGACTCCTTTCTCATGAAGGCGCCGGATCCAAACTTCACATCGATCACCATTGCGTCGAGCCCGGCAGCTCCTTTTTTCGAAATGATTGAAGCGACGATTAACGGAATCGCCTCAATTGTCGCAGTCGCATCGCGCAGCGCATACATCTTTTTGTCTGCGGGTGCGAGCTCACCCGTCTGACCCGCCATGGCATAACCGACTTTTTCAAGGACATTGCGAAACTGGCGTGTAGAAAGATCGACTCGATATCCGGGGATCGACTCGAGTTTATCTAACGTGCCGCCCGTGTGGCCCAACCCTCTGCCGGAAATCATCGGCACACAGACTCCGCTTGCTGCAACCATTGGCGCAATCAACAACGACGTTTTATCGCCAACTCCGCCAGTTGAATGTTTGTCTGCTTTCGGTTTAGGGATTGCTGAGAAGTCGAGGATGCTGCCTGAATGCAGCATCGCCTCGGTCAGGGCCTGCTGCTCCGTCTGGTTCATGCCCTTGAGATAGATCGCCATCAAGAGGGCGCTGATTTGATAATCGGCGACGGTCCCGTGGGTAACACCTTGGATGAAGAAGTTGATCTCTTCGGGCGAAAGCTGCTCGCCGTCACGCTTCTTTGTGATGACGTCCTGTGGTCTCAATACCATTCTTTAGCTACCAGCCATCAACACCACGGCCTGAACAGTTACAGCCAATCCCTGACCGACCGCATCCAGTCCTTCACCAGTCTTGGCCTTGACGTTGACGCAGGCGAGATCAACTCCGAGTATCTCCGCGATTCGTTCGCGCATTGACGGGATGTATGGTCTGAGCTTTGGTGTTTCCAGCAGAACAGTTGCATCAACATTTACAACTGAAAGCCCACGCTCATGGGCCAGCCACATTACTCGTGAAAGCAGTTGGAGGCTATCGACATCTTTCCATTGAGGATCGGAATCAGGAAAATGAACGCCCAGATCACCTTCGCTCAGAGCTCCCAGGACAGCATCGGCAATTGCGTGCGAGAGAGCGTCAGCATCGGAATGACCTTCCGCCCCGCGATCCGAGCAAATGTGCACGCCACCCAGAATGAGTGGTCTGCCTTCCACCAGGCGATGCGTGTCATTGCCGATGCCGATACGAATCATGAACTTTCGTCAGTGGTCCCTGTTCAGTAGTCCAGTGGTCAATTGCGAAACCTTTAGTGTCTTTCGTGAAGCGTCCTGTCTTTGGTCATCTCCCGTTTCGTGTTATTTCGTGGATCGTTTTAGGACCTTGCGAAAAAATGGATCCACCAAACGACACGAACCGAAGACACGAAACTACACCAACCCCTGGTCGCGTACTACTGATTACTGACTAGCTTCTTTAGCAATACCTCTGCCACCGCGAGGTCTTCCTCGGTTGTAATTTTGATATTTCGCGGACTTCCCTCGACCGTTGCTACCTTAATGCCGATTCGTTCGATCATGAAACTATCGTCAGTCAGGGCCGGGTCGTGAACGTCGGCAGCTTCATAAGCTTTCCGCAAGAGCTCGTAGCGAAAACACTGCGGAGTCAAAGCCCGACGTAAGGCAGAGCGATCAAAGGTTTTCGCCACCGTGCCCGCTTCCACCTGCTTCACTGTGTCATTCACCGGCGCCACGAGGATTGCAGCACCAGTCTCTTTTGCTGCATCGACCGTACGAGTGATCTCTTCCGGCGTTACAAACGGTCGAACGCCATCATGGACCGCAACGATCTCCGCGGTGGCCGCACGAATTGCAAGTAGACCTCGCGATACTGATTCCGCGCGAGTGGCGCCGCCGGAAACCACTCGCGAGAGTTTGCGCAAACCGGATTTGCCTGCAAGAGAAAGAAAGCCGGCAGATTCCTCCGCTGGCAATACAACTACGATCTCCTGAATGCTGTCACACTGCTCGAACGGCTTCAGTGTGTGAAAAATAATCGGAATCCCCGCGAGCTCGAGAAACTGCTTGGGTCGTTTGCCGGCCATGCGCGCGCCCTGCCCGGCAGCGGCGATAATCGCAACATTCATAACGAGCTGTGAGAAGTGAGATCTTCAACGAGTAACGGAGAGAAGCCGAATGGCCTTCCATCCATTACCTGCCACTTGTCACTATCTAAGTCTCGGTAATTGGCTCGCCGTGATCTGAGATCCGTACTGGCGATGGAGTGGTTCGAGATTCGCGCTGGCGGCGCGACGTCCCGTTTGTGCGATGCTCGCCATTCGCTGTGCCATTTTCGGAATCTTCCCAGAGCCGGCCAAAGATCATTTTTCCGGCGGTAGTCTGCAGCACGCTGGTGACCGCGATATCTGCGTTCTTTCCAATCAACCGGCGTGCGTTGTCGACCACAACCATCGTGCCATCGTCGAGATAAGCGACACCCTGGTTATATTCCTTGCCTTCCTTGAGAATGAACACGCGCATGGCTTCGCCGGGTAGAACCACGGGTTTGAGGGCGTTTGCAAGCTCATTAATGTTCAGGACATTGACGCCGCGAAGCTGAGCAACTTTGTTGAGGTTGAAATCGTTGGTAACGATCACTGCATCGAGCTGCTTGCCAAGCTCGATCAGTTTTAGATCGACTTCGCGGACCGAAGGAAAGTCAGTTTCGACAATTTGAATATCAAGAGTGCTGTTGTTCTGGAGACGATTCAGCATGTCGAGTCCACGCCGGCCTCGCTGCCGTTTCGATGAATCAGGGGAATCCGCTACTTGCTGTAATTCACGAAGAATGAATTGTGGAATGATTAGCGAGCCAGTCAGGAATCCGGTTTCAGCTACGTCGGCGATGCGGCCGTCGATTATGACTGACGTGTCGAGGATCTTCAGATCGCTTCTGACAGCCTTGTCGCTGAATATACCTCCCAAGGCTGACAGGTCCAGGTAATCACCTTTTGCGGCGCCGACCATAAGGCCCACGTAGGCCATAAAAAACGTGAGTGCGAGCGTCAGGAACGTTTTGACTTCAGGAGCGACAGCCATTGATTCCTGACGGCTGATGAGCGAACCGATGAGGTACGCCCCCACGATTCCCATAATCGAACCGACAGCAGCGCCAATCAACGTCTTTAAGGTAGCGCGACGTATCCTCAGTTCGAACAGGATGATACAGATAGCCGTTAACGCCCCGACGCCCGCAGATATCCATGGGTTACCGGCGACCGGCCTAAGCACGTATCCCGCTGCTACCAGAATCCCTGTAAAAATTAGCCGGATGATGACGACATCGGCATGCATGACGGGGCGAATATTATCACGGCGGCAAGCTGGCAGTCACCCAAAACCTTTTACTCTTAAGCGTTTTCGGCTGCTCGGTTAAAAGATTGGCTTAAGAAATAGGGCCATGAATTGACACGAAACTCGGGACGCGAAAAGATAATGCCGCGCAATGGCCCCCATTACCGTACACACTCACGCTGGTCTGAGATCAATCGTAGTTGTGATTTGTGTCGCTGCGGCGATACTGCTCGCGCTCGATACCCAACTTGTCACAGCTCAAAAAAAGAAGAAGCCCGCCCAGCGTAAACCGCGGGTTAGCGAAATCGCGAAGCTCCGGGACGAATTCATCAGGCTCACCAAAGAATACAAATCCAGTTTGCAGAAGCTCGAAGCAAGTTACGAAAAGGAAGTCGAGCAAGCACAAAAGCGTGCTGCTCAGGCCAAGCAACTGTTCGACGAAGGGCTAATCTCGAAGCGCCAACTAGACGAAAGTGAAAGCGCACTTGCTCTCGCTACCGAGAATCTCACCAAGACACGAGGCGATATCAACTCCGCAGATTCTCAAATAGCGAACACGCTCGTTGAGGCTCAGGTCGAAGCACAACTCGCAAAGGCAGCTTTGAGAAAGGGAGCTCTCGTCAACACGACTGCGTACATCCGTTATGCAGGCACAGGAAACTGGTCGCTACCTGAGGCGTGGAAGGTGCAGCAATTCTTTCAGAATAACTTCAATCGACCGTTGCCGATTGCCGTGTTCGGCCAGGGCACCATCCACGATCGCTGGCGTTTAGACCACCGCAACGCAATGGATATATCACTTCACCCGGACGGCATGGAGGGACAGGCGCTGATCACCTTCCTGCGCAAAAATGGAATTCCATTCTTGGCATTCCGATCGGCAATTCCCGGCACAGCAACGGGCCCGCACATTCACATTGGCAGACCCTCACACCGCTATTGACGATCTCAGATTGTGCTGGTGCCGGCAGTTCGCGTCGCACGCATAACGAAAGTCAAAACAAGTCCGGCGACGAATCCGCCTATGTGCGCCATGTAAGCAACACCGCCAGTCTCGGCGGTATTCGAGATTGAGCCAACACCGCTAATTAGCTGGAGAACGATCCAAAACCCAATCACAACCAGCGCCGGCATAGGGATCACCCCACGCCCCATGAGCACGCGAACCTGTCCCCGCGGGAATAAAAGTATGTATGCTCCGAGGACCCCAGCTATGGCGCCAGAGGCGCCGAGGTTCGGGATGTTTGAATTCATGTTAAATACGAGCTGAGCGAAGGTGGCTGCAATGCCGCAAAGGACATAAAAGACGAGGAACTTTGCATGTCCAAAACTATCTTCAACGTTATCTCCAAAAATCCACAAGTACAGCATGTTGCCGAGCAGATGTAACCACCCTGCATGCATGAACATCGATGTAAAGATAGTGGGGAACTCAGTGCCGGGACTTGAAACCAGCTGCCGTGGGATTACGGACCATTGGTAAATAAAAGGCTCGCCGCCACTGAGCTCTACAAAGAAGAAGAGCACGTTTGCAACAATCAAAGCGTACGTAACGACTGGGACCGTCCGTCGTGTGGTGTTGTCATCGCCAATTGGAAACATTGCTACTCTGCCTCACATCTCAGAGATGATAAATCGATCCGGTTCTACCTGGATCAGAGCGCTTCTCGCGTTGTGACTGTAAGTACTCGCCTCGAATGCGATCGTGGGCCTCACTCATTTCGACAAACTTGTCCTCAACTTGTGAGCGCAACTCAGATTCATTAACCTCCGGCGAGCCATTCATGTATGGTTCATTCAAATCAATGTTACGACCCGGTGCAAGCTTTGCAGGACGCATACTTCAGTTTCCCCCTTATGCGAATACACACGCACTTAGTCGGTACAGAGTTGGGATTTCAATCGTTTCAACTTCCAGCAGCAACGTAAATGCCAAAGCGTACGGCGGGATCTAGTTAGGATTCAGAGAGGCACGAATGCCAAAAAATGGGGAGTTAACCGTTACGTGCTGTTCGGTTTCAAACTTAGGAAAGTCTGGTGCGTGCGGAATTGATTCAGTGAGGATTAGTTAGTAACCGCAAAAGCTCGTACAGGAAACGTACCGAAATGTTTTACCTTCACTGGAACAGCGAAAAATCGAAAACCTGAGTCAGGAAGCGCGTTCAGGCCGCAGAGGTGCTCGACGATCGGAACCCCTTTTTCCAACAGAATTGAATGAGCAGGACGTCGACCATCGGCTGTGTCATCAATGTTGTACGAGTCGATACCAACGAGAGCTACGTTCGCATCCGCCAGGTATTGAGCCGTCTCAGATTTCAGGAACGGATGAGAGCCGTCCCAGTAAACATCGGTGCGCCAGTGTTGGTCCCACCCAGTATGGAAGATAACAGCCTTATTCTTTAATTCAGCGCCATTTAGCACGTCTGGTCCGATGGCTCGTTGGTCACGTCCATTACAACGAACAACGAAACCATCCAGGTTGGCTACCGAGTTGAGATCAAGTTCAGAAAGGTCTTTTCCAGTCGGGTACCTGTGGTACGGACTATCGATGTACGTTCCCGTGTTCGCGACCATCTCGATCCGACCAATATGAAACTCTGTTCCTGGATCGTAGTGACGTCGAGAGGCTTCGCGGCTGAGGTGATCAGAAATAATGGGACCCGGCAGACCACGATACGTGATCATACCGTCGTGAATCGTGTGACTTACATCGATTAGCGTGGGCTTTCGCATGAACGAAGGATAGCACCAAAATGATGCTGACCGTGTCCCTCCGGTGGAGCCCACACCACCGGCGAAACACGGTCAGGATCTCACAGAAGCTCAGCGGGATTATTGCCGCACGAAATTGTAGGTAATTGTTCCCCTCACTCGAACAGGTTGGCCCTCCAACCGCGTCGGCGCGAACCTCGCTTGACGGCTTGCGCTCACCGCAGCGCTTTGTAACAGCGGGTGGCCCGAAACAGCAGCGGCTTCAACGACATTTCCTGTTTCATCGATAACGACGTCTACGACAACAGTGCCTTCAGCTCCTGCTGCTCGAGCGATGGCAGGATACTCGGGCGGCGGCAAACTAATTGCGCGGCTGTTAAGAATGCCAGCTTTAATAGGTGTTCGGCGACTAACCGATGAATTCTCTTCCTTTGGCTCTTCTTTGCGTTCTTTCTCAATCTTTGTAATCTGCCCGTCAGTCGCGCTCACCCAGACATGAAGGACCAGCTCGTCCTCGCCAGGAGGAAGGATACGCAAGTGGTACAAAACGTCAGAATCCTTTGCCAGCACACCCGTCGCTTCCCAACGTTCGGCCATCAGATTTCCTTCCATGACCGTGCCGGGATACTTGCTGGTGGCGATTTGGATTGCCTGGTCCATTGAAATCCTTGCATGCTTCGCCAGTTCCGCTTGGGCTTTCTTCTTTGCTTCGATTTCCAACGCTCTCCTGTAAGCGAGTTCCGTGTCCACTTCCCCTGCCTCTCGCTTTAACTTCTCCATTGCCTCACGTTGTTCGCGTTCTTCTTCCTGCTTCCTTTTGTCCTGCTCCCAAGAGTTGAGATTGAAGTTAACTTCAGTAGTTAGTTTTCTTGTTACGGCTTTGCCATCTACATAGAACGGTTCGAACTGCCATTTACGGACTGTGGCAACTGCACTTTCATCCAATGATGGGAACAGGGGTTTAGTAACCTGGACGTCCTGTACTGAGCCCTTGGAATCAATGGTGACGAGCATCTTCACAGTCCCTTCGATCTTCTGTGCCCGTGCATCTTCCGGATATTCCGGAAACGCTCTCTTAACGGGCTTAACTCGCTTATCTTCGACGGCGGGTTCCTGAAACGTCCTATCAATGTCGAACTGCACGGCAAAAGACGCGGCAGTGACAACAGGCAAAGCAAGTAATAATGATGCCGCAAATACCAACAATCTTCTCCTGCGCACATTCAGCTTTGGATTTCTGAGTAATGACATAACACGCGCCTCCAGATTATCGGCATCGGCGATGCCTACCATTGTGGATTTAGCCAGTCGACCCAGCGGCGGAGCCCATGCGGCAAGTTGCACCAGTGATCGCGCATAGACACGAGCGTTCTGCAGTTTCTCAGCAACAAGTTCGTCACAACAGAGTTCTCGCGTTTGGCTGATATTGCGTCGTATCAAGCCTGCAGCCGGATGGAATGACAGTGGTAAATAAATGATTTCGTAAATGAGATTGAAAACATAGTCGTGTCTTCGCACATGGATCAGCTCATGTCCGATGCCTGACGTCAGCAGTTCAGTGTCGGGATCTGACAGTAACTTCGCGGGGACAATGATTACTGGATGGCGAAAACCGACTGTGATTGGAACCGGCATTGACGAAGACGACAGCACCGTCACGTCCCGAACTCCGATTGCGTGTCTACAGTTTTCGATGATCAGTTCGAGTCGTTCATTCGAATCGACCGCCTCTGCGGTCCGAACAATTTTTCCCGTGCGCTTCCAGGCCAACAACAATCTAATGACGCTGAAGACGATCACTGAGAGATAAATAAACCAAAGACTCCACGCTAGCTTCGCATTCACCATCACGAACGGACTGGGACGAGTGTCAGTGGTAACGGAGAGCGGAGCTACGTCGGTAATAAGTACAGGACCTGCAGGAATGGGTTGAGATGCGATTTCTGGCTCCGGCCAGATTCGAGTCAAAGCGTCTGAGAGCGGCGCTGAGGTCAAGAGCGGAAGACCAAAAGAAAGCAGCAGCGCCGCGACCCAGAGCGCGTGCCTGTAGCGAGCTGCAGTAGAGCGCAGCAACCACGAGCAGAGACTCGCACAGGCTGCGATCAGAACAATCTGCCAGCAGGCATTCAGCAAAACACTTAGCAGCAACTGGCTAATTGTTCTCATCGCTCTTCTCCTGAGATTTTTCGACGAGCTTTTGCAGACGGGCCAGCTTTTGAGGCGTGAGGTGTTTCGTTTCAACGAGACTCATGACCAGACTTTCGGCAGATCCACCGAACAGCCGTTCAACCATATCCGTGACGGACTGACTGACAATCTGCTTGTGGCTGACTACGGGTTTGTAAAAGTAGGCGCGCTCCTTCAGGGTGCGTTTAACTTTTCCTTTCCGGTGCAGGATATTGAGCATCGTTTGGACCGTGGTGTAGGCCAGATCCCGTTTGAGCCCCTGCTGCACAGTCTGGACGTTGGCAGCGCCGCTTTCCCACAGAACGTGCATGATTTCCAATTCAAGGGGTGTAAGGCGCTCGTGTTTTCGACGGACCATTTGACGTGTCTCCTAAAGTGTTAGGAGTATAGGAGGGTGGTCGGGCTGCTGTCAACTAATTTTTTAGGAGAATGGATCACCGAAAGGGAGGGTTGGGGTTAAGAATTGATTAGTGATGGTTGGGACCAGAACATTTGTCATTCGTCATTTGACATTATTCATTTCTCATTTGCCTTTGCGTGAGCTGTTCGCAGCGAGCTACTTCAATGATTGAGGCCGCAGGTCAGCAGCGGGTTTACCTCACGCAAAGACGACAAGGGAAGCAAAGGACGCAAAGGCAAATGAGAAATGAATAATGTCAAATGACCAATGGCAAATGTTCTTCTTCCCCAGCCTTGACGAGCTACATCCCTACGGCCGCGGCGATTCAGCAGCCCGCACCGTCACGGCCGGGATATTCTGTTCCTTCACTAACTGATTGAACGCCGGCAGATCTGTCTTCAGGATCTGCGCAAGCCGCTGCAGCTGCGCGTCGATTTGCCCAGTGAGCTCCTGATAAACGGCGTACGACTGGTCAGTCGGTGCGTAGTCAGCTCCTGCAACGACGCCGCCCAACGCCGCCAATTTGTTGTTGAGTCGGATGGGAAAATTCAATGGATCTTGATTACTCTGGTTCTTCGTCTGATAGAGAGCTTCCTCCACAGCTTGCAGGTTCTTGTTCAGATTCGTTCCAGCGTCGCTCACCGACTTGAAGCTGGGTTGATCCTTAATACGCTTCAGCAGATCGTCAACTTGTTTACGAACGTCGCGGATCTGGATGATGGCGTTGTGCGTTTCGCTGACCTTATCTCGGATCTGCAATCCCAACTCCAGCTGCTTTCCATAGTCGGCAGCAGTCGTTGAGAGTCGCGGATCGGGTTTGACTTCAAACGGTTCACTCAGCGTTGTTCCGTCGACGGTGAGCTTCACCTGATACTTTCCAGGAACAACGCGAGGACCGCGCATTTCGCCTGCCCAAAGAATCATTCCTGGAAACCGCACCGCTTCGGTATAACGGAGGTCCCAAACTAATCTGTTCAAACCGACATCCATGGACACTCGTGGAGGTGCACCACCACTACCAAAGAACTCTCCTTCGCCTGCGGGCGCCGGCGTAGGTTCAGCAGTCGCAGTTTCTCCAGCACGCTGCACTCGCGACGTGAATTTTCTGATGGACTTGCCTGCCGAATCGAGAAACTCAAGGCTCAGCTCATTTGCCGGCTTCGATTTTAAGGAATAGTAGACAACAACTCCTGACGCAGGATTGCGACCAATGGTTGCGTTTGCCGGCAATGGTCCACCGCCACCGCCCGGCATGCGATACGCATCCTTGGGTCGATACAGCTTTGTCTGAGCTATATCCCCAAAAGCAGAGTTTGCGAGCTGGTGCAACAAAGTTAGATCATCAAACACCCAGAACGAACGTCCTTGTGTGGCAGCAACAAGATCTTTCTCGCGTTTGTGCACTACAAGATCAGTAATGGGCACAACCGGCAGATTGAACTGCATCGAACGCCAGTTCTCGCCATCATCGAACGACACGTACAATCCCGTCTCTGTCCCGGCGAAGAGCAGACCGCGTTTGTTTGGATCCTCGCGAATGACACGGGTGAATGCTGTGTCGGGTATGCCGTTTGTGATCTTCTTCCAGTTGTTTCCGTAATCGTTGGTCTTATAAAGGTAGGGTTTGTTGTCGTCCCACTTGTACATCGTCGCAGCTACGTACGCTGTTGCGGCGTCATGTGGCGAGGCTTCGACGCTGTTGATTTGAATCCATTCGGGCATGATGCTCGCCGGGGGCGTCACGTTGGACCAGTTTTTGCCGCCGTCTCTCGTAACCTGCACCAATCCATCGTCGGAACCAGTCCAAATCGTGCCAGCCTGGACCGGAGACTCCATCACCGAAAAGATCGTGTCGAAATACTCGACGCTCGTGTTGTCCTTGGTGATTGGACCACCCGAAGCTCCCTGTTTCGATTTATCATTTCGTGTGAGATCCGGACTGATAGCGGTCCAGGTTTGACCTTCATTATTCGACCTGAATAGAACGTTCGCAGCCGTGTAAAGGGTATTCGGGTCATGCGGCGAAAAGACTATCGGGAAGTTCCACTGAAAACGATATTTTGAAGCTTCCGCACCGGCTCCCATGGGATTGTTTGGATACGGATTAATGTCACGCCTCTGTCCGGTGTGATGGTCGTAGCGAGTCAGCAGTCCTCCGTATGAACCGGCGAAGACAATATTCGAGTCTTTCGGCGAAGGCGCGATCCACCCCGACTCACCGCCACCTACGTCGTACCAGTCACGAATCGTTATGCCTCCTTCTGTGGTTCGACTTGCGATACGCACGGTGGAATTATCCTGCTGTGCACCGTAGATGTTGTAAGGGAAGTCATTGTCAACAGCGACTCGATAGAACTGGGCTGTTGGCTGATCCTGTTCCGTCCAGCTGCGCCCGCCGTTAAAAGACACATTGGCTCCGCCATCGTTGCTATTGATCATCCGGTTCGGATCATCCGGCGCAATCCAAAGATCGTGATTATCGCCGTGCGGGACGGGAATAGCCGTAAACGTTCGACCTCCATCATTTGATCTGTAGAAACCGGTATTGAGCACGTAGACAGTATCTGGATTCTTCGGATCAGCGTAGATCCGCGTGTAATACCAGGCCCTCTGTCGTAATCGACGCTCTTCATTAACTTTGGTCCATGTGCGCCCACCGTTGTCGGAACGAAATACACCTCCGTCTTCGGCTTCGACTATTGTCCACACTCTTTCCGGGTTAGCAGGCGACACTGTGATTCCAATTTTTCCAACAGTCGCGCGAGGAAGTCCGGTGTTCTTCGTGAGCTCGGTCCACGTGTCGCCACCGTCCGTTGATTTAAAAATGCCGCCACCTGGTCCACCGCTCTCCAGGGTCCATGGCTTCCGATAAACTTCCCAGAACCCGGCATAGAGGATGTTCGGATTCGAAGAATCTAGAATCAGATCGATCGCGCCCGCTTTGTTTCCACGAGACAAAACCTTGTCCCAGGTCTTGCCACCGTCCTTTGAACGAAAAACTCCACGCTGCTCGTTAGGACCCCAGGTATGTCCAAGCGCCGCGACGTACACGATGTCCGAGTTCCTTGGGTGCACTCGAATGCGAGCGATCTGCCGCGTGTCCTCGAGTCCACTGCGTTTCCAGGTCTTGCCTGCATCGTTTGACTTGTACACGCCGTCTCCGTGAGAAACGTTTCCACGAATCGGTGACTCGCCCATTCCCACGTAAATCGTGTTTGGATCGGAGTCAGAGATGCCAATCGCGCCAACTGAGCCTGTGCGAAACACAGTTCCATCACTGATCGGTTCCCAATTGATGCCTCCGTCCGTCGTTTTCCAAACTCCTCCACCTGTCGCTCCAAAGTAGTAGACCATGGGCTGCGACGGCACACCCGTGACTGCGGTCACGCGACCTCCGCGAAATGGTCCAATCAACCTCCACTGCAGCACCTTCAGCGGATCGGGCTGGTCGGCAGATGACGTCTGTTGTCCCGCTACGGACCAGAAAGAACACGCGATCAGGAAAAGAGATAGGAAAAGACTGTGAGACGCACGATGCATCCTGAACATTCGTGTAGACTCCTTTCGTTGTTGCCTTTGGAGTGCGGTGGCAAGCGAAGCGCGACACC
>JBKPAC010000096.1:0-17953 GCA_046726175.1 Acidobacteriota bacterium | reverse complement strand
TCGCAAATCACTGCGTACAAGATTTATCGCGGCACGTCATCAACCAACATGTTCCAGATCGGACAGGCAGAAGGAGGCAAGACTTCCTACAACGATCGGAGCGGGGACGTTAACGTCGCAAATTACACATACAAGATCACGGCGGTCAACGCACAAGGCGAGGGACAAGCGAGCAACATGATCAACTTGAGCGTTGGTCCACGTGTTGAGGCAACTGGAGCCTGCGTGTTGCCAGGTGTGCAGGTGCTCGTAGATCCGGCTGGTGATGCAAGCGATACGCAACCCGCGCACGACATTACTTCCGTTTCGCTGTCCGAACCGGACTCGTTGGCAGGCAAACTTGTATTTACGTTAAAGGTCGTGAGTCTTTCATCAATTCCGCCTGGGTGGAGATGGGCCGTCCGCTTTGGCGCACCGCAAGCGCCACCAGCGGATCCCGTGATCGGCCCACAGGAAGACTGGTTCGTCTCGATGGTGTCATCAGACGGAATCGCGCCGACATTCACTTATGGGAGCACAGGAGTATTCCAGGGAGCGAGCCGCGTCTTTACAACACGCGGCACACTCGACCCTGCGAGCAAGGCGAATTCTGATGGAACGATCACGCTCGTTCTGCCCAAGTCAGCTATCGGTAATCCGACACCGGGACAAGCAATTACAAACATTCTCGGCAGCGTGCGCGCGACCGTTCCTTCATCGGTGCCCGGGACTGGAGGTACCAACGAAACAATTCCAGATAGTACTGGAGGCGGGAGCTATGCGCTGCGTCCGGCTAATCTCTGTCTGCCGAACACTCCACCTCTCGCAGTCTTGACGGCCAATGTTGACGAAGGGCCTGAGCCGCTCACTGTGCAGTTTGATGCCAGCGGTTCATCCGATGCTGATTCGATCGATACCATCAGCAAGTACACCTTCAACTTCGGTGACGGCAGCGATGACGTGAATCAGAGTACACCTATGATCACGCATACGTTTACTGATGCGGGTGAATACATCGTGAGGTTGGTCGTGACCGATTCGCGCGGAAAGGTTAGTTCAAATACTGCGCAGTTCAAGGTTGACGTTGAACGACCTGCGCCCACACCAACTCCAACACCAATATATATAGAGGACAACGATTCCCGCGTTTCGTATTCCGGCGGATGGCATCTTGCAGATTATTCAGGTGCGACAGCTGGCCACATTCGATATCACTCGGGCTCGAACGCACAGCACTTCGCGCGGCTCGACTTCTCGGTGCCGGCGAACAATGTGGGTGCGATCACGTATTCGTTCGCGAAGAGTAAGAAGGGTGGCGCAGCGGATGTATATCTCGATGGAGTCTTAAAGGAACGAATCAACTACGGCAGTAGCACAGGTTCAACTCAGTCGCCTGATGTGATGCCCGAGTACAAGGTCACTTACGGAAATCTCGCGGCTGGGACACATCGGCTCGAGATCAAAAACATGAGTGGAGTTGTCTATGTCGACCGCTTCGTACTCGAGAATTCAACGTCGAATGCACAACCGACGACTGGGCCCGGCACAACGACGAACCAACCCGGTAATGCCGCTGCAGGACAAACGGCGAGCAGCAATTACCAGCCGCAGCAAGGATCGCAGGAGTTCACGGTGTTCGTTGAATCCAGCGTGGATGTACCGTTCAAACTGATAGTAGTGGATCCGGCTGGTCTGTCTGTGGCAACTGCAGACTCGTCTCAAGGAATGGCGGTGTTAAATGTACCTGTTAGCGCTGGAGGTATGTACGTTGTCCGAGTGGTGAACGTTAGCCTTGGACCATTGCAGTTCACTACTACAGTCACCCCACTGGTGACGCGCTAGATGAACCCGGCATGGTGGCCGGCAGCCTTCTCACCGGCCACCATTTCATCTTTGCGGTTGATTGAAATCTCACCCCATTTGGATGGCAAATTGCGATTCAATTAACTAGCTATTAATATCTCCACTCGTTTGCGAACTCCGCTTCGCTCCTCGCGTCGCTGTTAAATCTGGTAGCGTGCAGCTCGTAATCCTGCTATGAAGACAAAACTCATCTTATTCATATTGATCTTCGCTGTTGCGCCTTTCAGGTCAATACACGCACAGGAACAAAAACCTCAAACTTCGGGCGGCGGCGCGCCGGCGGCCGAACCCACGTTCCGGGCCGTGCGTTCGGTCTCAGGATCCAAATTGCTCGAGCAAG
This sequence comes from Acidobacteriota bacterium, assembly GCA_046726175.1. GTDB lineage: Bacteria > Acidobacteriota > Blastocatellia > Pyrinomonadales > Pyrinomonadaceae > PSRF01. Next base: position 15,771 of record JBKPAC010000096.1, on the reverse strand, counting down.
GAGGACGCTCTGCTATAGAAGACCCGCGGTCAGTTTTTTATGTGCCTGGGGATAAACAGATCATCGTCTACTTCACCTGGGAGGGGCCTGCCGGACAACATCATTTCGAGGGTTTGTGGAAAAATCCAACGGGTCGGGTGGCAATGACTTCGGAGTTCGATTACAAACCGGAGCACCCACGCTTTGGAGCTTACTTCAAGATGCTGTTGGGTGAAACGCCAGCCGCGGGCACGTGGATCCTCGAGGCGCGGATTGACGGAGAAACCGCAGGCTCCCACACTTTTGAAATAACTAACGCCCCACGTCCAGACACTATATCTTCCACGCCCGCTCGAAAATTTTTGAGTCCATCTGATCTTTATAGTCGCGCCGCGGCTGCGAGTGTGCTCATCGAGAATATTAATGCCAAGGGCGTTAGGAGAAATATCGGGACTGGCTTCTTCATTGGACCCGGCAAGTTGTTAACAGCATTTCAGGTCATCGACGACGCTTCTAAAGTGCGGATCGTCGGTCAACAGGGAAGAATGATTGAAGCAACCGAAGTCCTCTCGTTTAATCGGCGTCAGGACTGGGTAATTTTGAAAGTTGCGATTGACAATGTTGGTTTCCTTGAGCGCGCGCCCACCGACTCAGCCGCGATCGGTGATCGTTCTTACTTCCTCGATACGCCTACGGAAGGCAATCGCGTTTTGGTTGAAACTTCGTTGATTGGAAAGCAGGACCTTGGCCCGGCGGGCGATCGTGTTAACATCGGCGACACGGCGAATCGGCGAGCGATCGGGTCTCCGTTGCTTAACGAATATGGGGAGGCGGTTGGGTTATTGGGCGGCAGTTTGCTTCCCGGGGCGGCCTTCATCGAGGATGCCGGGTTTGGTGCCAGAAACAATTCGCTGGGTACACCCTCCCGAGGCAGTCTTGCCGTGCCGATGAGATTAGTGATCGAGTCGGCTGGCAACGCAACGACAATTGAAGGGCTGTTGAAGTCCGGGCAGTTCATTCCTGCCCTGGTGAGTACAGAGGCTGTTCTAAATGGCACTTTGGCCCGATCAGTCAATAAGAAGGCCACTCCGCCACAGGCGATTGACTCGAAGATAGAATTCTCACGCGCCGACCCTCAGGGAGTGGTCTTTATCACCTGGTTGCCGTCACAAAAGCTCAAAGGCCAACCATCTTTGCGTCTTTATGATCTGGACAATAACATGCTGAACGAGTTTTTGAACAAGAAGAAGATCACCGTCACGCCAAGTAAGCTTTCGTATTCTTTGTGGGAGTTCAATTTTACCGATCTGCGTCCGGGCATTTACCGCTTCGATGTCCTGCTGGACGCCGATATTGTCTGGCGCACTTTCTTTCGATTTGTTGAGTAGACATCGTGATCTATTGACGCTGATTCACATTCGACCTGTGGGGTCGATTGTTGTCAGTCGCCAAAGTAACCGATATACCAAAAAGTTGTCAGATGGCGAGCGTCCTGCAAATAGAAATCGAGCTTCTTAAGATCGCTCTTATTCACTGAAAGCTGACCACTTGGATCGTAGACGATGTCGGGCCAATAGAACGGGCAGTGACAATAATGGAAGGCGACGAGTGGCAATTCTGAATGGGCAATGCAGTCACGGCCACAACTTCGACTTTTCTCATCCGGCGATTTTGCTTTGTATACCTCTCTGATCTTCTCCGCATACCGGCCTTCGTTTACCAATAGATGGATTCTCGCGCCGACGGCAAACCCATCCCACATGCTGAGTAGCCAAAAGCTTGCGACTAAGACAAGAGCTACGGCCGCCTGAGGCTTCTTTCGAGTTAGAAAGAACAGGATGAAGAAGAGCAGTAACAGACCCGCGCCTCCAACAAAGAGGTAGGCCATGGCGAAGCATGTGAGCTTGGGAACGTCGAACGGAAGACTTACGATTGCCAGCGGAACAAACAACCAAACGGCAAGAATAAAGAGATAGCGACACATATAATCTGAACGCCCACACCGAAGGCGTTAAAATTCCAACTGCAATCACGGTGCCCGACAATTACAAAGCTTTCTATGGATTGTGTGAGTAGTTGCGCCGACTTAATAACTCAACCGAAAGATAATTTCTGCATGAACCTTAGAATGGAAGTCGAAAATTATGCTGAATAAGGTACTCGTGTTATCTGCTTCTGCCGGTGCCGGCCATATCCGTGCGGCGCAAGCCATTGAAAAAGCATTTGATGAGTTGAATGGGAAACCGAAAGAGGTTCAACACCTCGACGTTCTCAAATTTACCAACAAAGTCTTTCGTCACCTCTATTCGCAAGCGTATCTCGACCTCGTAAACAAGATGCCTGAAGTGCCGGGCTGGATTTACGACAAACTCGATACGCCGTGGAGAAAAGAAAGACGCCGGCTAGCGCTGAACAAACTCAATACCCGGCCTTTGGTAAGACTGCTGCGAGATTATCAACCGGACTTGATCGTCTGTACGCATTTTCTGCCGGCTGAGATAGTCTCGTGGCTAAAAGCCAAAGAACGTCTTGCGAGTCGGCAGGCGATTATCGTCACGGACTTTGACGTGCATGCGATGTGGCTTTGTCATCACTACGAACATTACTTTGTAGCGATCGACGAAGCACGAGCCTATTTAGAGGCGCTGGGCATACCGGCCGAAAAAATCACCGTCAGCGGCATTCCTATCGATCCGGTTTTCGCACTGAAAAAAGACAAGCTCGAGATGCGACGCAAACATGGACTCGCGCCAGACTTGCCAACGATACTTCTTTCTGCTGGTGGTTTTGGTGTCGGCTCGGTCGAAGCATTGATTGCTTCACTGACACCATTGCGACATCGTGCGCAGATCGTCGCCATCTGTGGACGCAACAAGGAGCTAAAAAGCCGGCTAGGGAAAATGGCGTCTGCAATGAAGTCGAAGGGCGGGCTTCAAGTGAAACCTCTTGGCTACACGGAAGAGATGGACGAACTCATGACAGCATCTGATGTGGTCCTTGGTAAGCCCGGCGGTCTGACGACGTCGGAAGCACTGTCCAAAGGTTTGGTCTTCGTAATAGTCAACCCGATTCCCGGACAAGAGGAACGCAACTCCGATCATTTGCTCGAGGGTGCGGTTGCCATCCGTTGTAACAACCTGCCGACTCTTAGTTACAAATTGGATCGTTTGCTTGCTGATCCGGGTCGTTTCGCCACCATGCAGAAGAATGCACGTAAGATGGGGCGGCCAAAAGCCGCGCACGAGATCGCAAAGAAGCTAATTGAATTGACAGAGTGATTCACCATTCACCACGCAGGGCAATTCCAGGCCAGGGGAACATACACGCAAGAACACGGAGGACCGGTCAGGGAAACAGAAACTGACTCAGCTCAACCGGTCAAATACTCCGGCAACAGCTCTCCTTCGCTTCCCTGGACCAGAGTAAAAGTTCCGAGGCTCTTAGGAGGGTTGGTGAATGCCCATTTCATCATTGCGTCGCCTGCTTTGCGTCTTTGCGTAGGTTTACTCACTTGACGCTGATCAACGCCTGATTGCTCAGAGTCCCCCGCGCATTGATCGTCACGACAAGATCAGTCGGAACGGTTAAGCCATCAGGCAATCTCACGACGACCTGAGTAATCCAATCAAACTCAGGCAGCCTGCCGACAAACTCAACGGTCAATGGATATACGTTGCCGACCGAATCCTGCGCCTGTGCCGTGACGATCGCGGTGGTGTCTCCGGGCCGGAGATCGAAATTCGTCGCCAGCAAGGTCACGCGGGTTCGATGATCCTGGCTGAAGTTGAATGACCCGACGATTGGAAACGGATCCGCAACCTGAGTCACCGAGTCGAGTGCGAGCGCGCGATTCGAGTTGTCCTCCGTCAACAGCAGCGGCGTGCTCGATGGCGTGCTGCGCTGGTAGACTCGGACGTAATCAACCTTCATCGTCTGAGGGAAACTGTGGAAGCATCGGGATTGCCGGGCCAGAACCCGCCAACAGCAACGTTCACCAGTATGAAAAACGGATGAGCGAACGCCCAGGTTGAGCCGGCTGGTAGATCCGAGGGTGTTTTCGTCGCGTACAACAGGCCGTCTACATAGAAGCGAATAACGTTCGGCTCCCATTCAATAGCAAACGTGTGAAAGTCATCAGCAAAGCGACGTCCATTTGGTAATGAGTAGGCGGCTCCGATCGCATTGCCTCCTGAGTAGCCGGGACCGTGGATGGTTCCGTGTACCATCGATGGCTCGCGCCCAATGTTCTCCATGATGTCCATTTCGCCGCATGTGGGCCAGCCGACTTGATCGATGTCGGCTCCGAGCATCCAGAACGCCGGCCACAAGCCCTGCCCGTACGGAATTTTCAGACGCGCTTCGATGCGACCGTACGTGAGACTCCGCCGGGCGAGCCGGCGGCATCTTCAGCAGTGGGCATCGTGTGTGTAGCCGAGAACGTGAGACTGCGCCGGGGAAGCCCGCGGCATCCTCGAATCAACTGCGCATTTGCAAACCTGCGTAGTCAACAACGGATGTGCCGCCGTAGGACAGTGAGAGTCCTTCAACCTCTGGGCGCGCAAAGCGGTAGGTCTGCTCATGAAAGAGTGGAAGAAGCGGCCTATCACGGACGATGAGTTCTTCGATCTGCCGATAAACTGCATGCCTCGCTGCTGGCGAAGTTTCAAGACGACCACGTGCTATCAAACGGTCCATCTCTGACGAACCGCACACTTTCCCCAGCAGCCCTTCTTTGGTGGCAAGAATGTTCGCAAACGTATCGGCGTCAGGATAGTCCGCGACCCATCGTCCTAATACCAAATCAACTGAGCCTTGAGAGACGGCGTCCAGCCATTCATCCATTGTTTTATTTACCGGCCGAATAATTATCCTGTGCTCACGAAGTGCGCGCGAGAGTTCCCTCGCAAGCGCGGCATATTCGTTGTAGAAAACCGGGTTGAGTACAGCGGTCAATTCAATTTCACTGGCCGATCGATCAAGTGCCGAACTGGATTGCGACGCAGTCCTTGCCGTAAGCGCAGAATCATGTCCTAGCAGTCCAGGTGGAATCAGTCCCTGCGCAGGAACGCCTAATCGCCCCAGCGTCTGTCGCACTACACTTGCAACGTCAATGGATTGAGCCAGCACCTGTCGCAGGCGTTTGTCTTTCAATGGTCCGCGGTGAGTATTGAAGACGGCGTAGTAAGTCGTGAGGCTCGGGACCTCGCGATAGCCCGACGCAAACTCAGGATCTCGACGCAATACCTCGGCATCTGCGGGCAATAGCTCGGAGGCCAGCGATAGCCGGCCGGCGCGGAACTGGGAAAGAATCTCAGCAGGTGGAACACCGAAGTTAAAGTTGAGCCTTTCGACCTTTGGAAATCCTGTACGCCAGTACGTTCTATGTCGTTCGAGCTCTAGTCGCACACCCGGCTGAAACTCCACCAGCTTAAAGGGCCCAGTCCCGACGCTGGCTTCCCAGCTGCCACCTATCCTTTCAGTCCCTTCTGGAACTATCGCGGCTGCGTGATAAGAAATCAGCGCGGGGAAGAATGAGACCGGCTCTTCAAGTTCGATCGTAAACTCCTCGGCCGAATGAATTCGAAATCCCGCGAGATCAGACTCCTCACCGTTTAGGAGAGCTTTGGCGCCGCGAATGGGAGAGTAAAAGAAGCGGTTGATACTCTCAGGATTCAGTAACAATCTCTCGAAAGAATAGCGAACGTCGCGAGACGTTAACTTGCGTCCGTCATGGAAGCGGACATCATCCCGAAGACGAAAACGATAACGCTTACCTCCATGTTCAGCTGTGTAATCACTAGCTAACCAGGGTACGATTCTCGCCTCACCAACGTCGCGAGTCAGCGTTTCAAAAAGGTTGGGTAAAACTTCCGCATCTTCGACTGACTTGGCCAACGACGGATCGAGATAATCGAGCAGTCCGGTTATGGGAACTTCAATCGTACCACCGACCGTTTTGGGAATGTCTCCGGGCTTTGCAGCTGACTCTAACTTGCCGATCAGAGCATAGTTCACGTACGGCGCGCTGCCATAGAGATTCAAGCCGCGAACTTTTGAGTTCGCTAACCGATAATCGACATCGTGAAATAGTGGCAACACCGTTGCTGATTCCTGTAAGAAGCTCTCATATTTGCGATAGAGCGATGCCCTGACAGCGGGGCGGCTTTCTGTGCGCGCCTCTTCGAGAATGTGATCACCCTCAGCTGACGAGATATAAGGTCGATAGAGACCTACGCGTGAATGGAAAAGTCCATATGTGAAATCATCCGGGTCGTCGTAGTCCGCATTCCACCTACCAATGAACAGGTCTATCCCTTTGCTGTTTTGAAACGATTCCAAATAAGACGCCATTGAGGAAGTGACCACTTCTACCTTCACACCGAGTTCAGACCAGATTGAAAGTAGGGTCGTCAAGAGCGACTTGTACCGATCCAGAAACAGCGGATGCGCCGCTGCCCTAAGATTCATTTGCTCGTTGATACCGGCTTGACGCAACAAGCTCGAGGCTTCGTCGCGTGTGAGTGTCTGGCGACGTCTTCCCGCATCGTATCCAAGCATCCCCGGTGGAATCAGGCACACTGCCGGCTGCGCGAATCGACCGAGTGTTTGCCAGACAACATCGTGTGTGCGGACAACGCCGGAAAGCGCTCGTCGAAGGTCTGCATTCTGCGCGACTGAACCGCTGGTGGAATTGAAAATGACGAAGTATGTATTCTTTCGTGGAGATTCAGCCAAACCACCGCGAAATCGAGGATCACGAAGAAACTCCTCGAGATCCTGTGGCGACAGGTCACGTCCGAGATCAATCGCTCCTGATCTCAATCCGGAAGCTATTTCCGAAGCACTCAGTCCAGCTCGAAACTCAACTTCGTTTAGAAATCCTGACGTACCCTTCCAGTAAGTTTGATTGCGCTCGAGGACCACGCGATCGGCGCCGTAGGATACGATTCTGAATGGACCTGTTCCAAGAGGAATTCCTTGCGACTGTTCAGCGTCTACTTCCAGCGTCACACCGGTCTTATAGTCCGTCAGCAGCGCAGGATAGATAGAAAGCGGTTCCGGCAGGCGAATTTCCAATTTGCTATCTGAGTGGACCACAATGCCAGACAGCGCATCATCGTTACTCTTCGCAAATTCCGCAGCCCCGCTAATCGCCGCGAGGCCTGGAGGCAATTCACGAGCTAGGCGTATGCTGCGTTCAAATGACCGCTTCAGGATCTGAGCTGTGAGAGGCTGGCCATTCTGGAAGCGGACGTTATCACGAAGCGTGAAGAAAACAGACGTACCGTCATTGGAAACTTCCCATTTTTCGCAGAGTGCAGGGACCAGATTCCCTTCGAGGTCCGCCGCTAACAGAGTCTCAAAGACGTTTGCCAAGATCTCCTGTTCTTCGACCAACTCCATGTTGACGGGATGAATATCTCCGACAGGCGTGGCTAGCGCCACCACTAATCTGCCACCTCTCGGCATCTCTTCCTGAAGAGTTACTTCCTTCGTAGCCGGAGTCAGAGAAGCGGCCTGTTCGAGGTAATCATTCGCCTTTTCATACTCGCCACGAAGATTGGCCAGAGTTGCCGCCAACGAGAGGACGTGTTTGAGACTGTCGGTATCTCCAGCTGCTTTTGCCGACTCGATAACCTGGGGCACTAGCCTCGTTGTTTCTTCGACTCTCCGGGCCTGCCAGCCAGTTTCGGTAGCAAAGAGAAGCGCCTTCACTGCTCGAGATTTATCGTTTTCGCGTTGAAAGATCCTTCCCGCAGTTTCCGCTTCCTTCAAAGCTGTATCTACATCGCCGCCCATTCGGTGAGATTGAGCCAGAAGCATCCGCGCTTCTCCTTCAAGCGCCGGATCACCCTCCCATTCCTCATCGAGAAACTCCAGGACGGTTCTTGCTGCTCGACCAGCCTCTTCGCCGCTGAAAGCATCGAGCGCTGCCTTTGCCATGCGCAAGCCGTATTCGACCGTCTTATCAGGAACATCACCCTGCGAGAAGTGATGGACCAGTTGGGGGTAAACTCGTTCGAGTCGTCCACTATGACGCTTTTCAACTTCTTCCGCATATTTACGATGCAATGAACGTCGCTTACGACGCGAAAGGCCACCGTAAAGCACATCGCGGACTACACGACTCGCGAAGTTGAGACGATCGCCACGAGATTCACGCTCTTCCTCGAGCAGTCCTTCTTCGACAAGACGATCAATTGCGTCCTCGACATCCTTGGTGCCGGCCAATGTTTCAAGGTCTCGAAAATCAAAAGCTTTGCCAATGACGGAAGCAATCGAAAGAATGTCACGCAGTTCGTCGGGTAGGCCCTCGATCCGTTTTTCAACCGCCTGTTGGATCGTCGCGGGCATGTCGCCAGTTGATAGATCTGTCGCAGCACCCAGACTCCAGGCACCTGTCTGGTCTTTTGCTATCCCGCCGGAATCGAGAAGTGACCTTACGAGTTCTTTAGTGAAAAAGGCATTTCCCTCTGTACCTTCGTACAGTTTTTCGACGAGGGTATCGGATAACTTAGGTCCACCAATCAGAGTTTCGAGAAACAGTCGATGCTCCTGTGGTGAAAACGGTTCGAGCGGAATGGCCGCGAAGCGGCGATCGCCGCGGAAGCTGTCTACCATTCGCAATAATGGATGCGACCGATCGACTTCGCTCGAACGGTAAGTACCGACAATCAATGTTGGTGTTGGTCCTAGTCTGCGAACGATGTACTGCAATGCTTCTATCGAGATCTCTGCAGCATGAAGATCTTCGAGGAATAGGATGAGCGGCTTGCCGGCAGCCAGGCGTGTCAGTGTTCGCGCCAGTAACTCAAAAACCTGCGTGCGGTTTTCTGGCCCCTGTGATCCGCCGATCTGCGATAACTTTGAATCACCCGTTGCCGCAGCTCTAACCTCGCTGATCTCAGTAAGCATCGGAAACAAAGACACGAGATCTGGAGCTACGTCCGAGAGGTCTATTGAATTGTCCGGAGAGCTGGTTGTATCTTTTTGGCGGAAATATTCCTGGATCGCTTCACAGAAACCCTGATACGGGAATGCGCCATCCTGCTCGATTGATCGGCCATGGAGCACCAGTAGTTTTCGCGCCTTGGCAAGGTTCTCGATCTCGTCGAGGAGCCGGGTCTTGCCAACACCCGGTTCGCCAGACACCACGACAAACTGGCATTCACCAGTAATGGCGGCGTTCAATCGTTTCTGTAATTCCGTCAGTTCCTTTTCGCGGCCGATAAACGGAGAAAGCGCCACACGCGGCAAGATCAACGTCTTAGTTAACACTACTGATTTGCTGAGATCGCTCTGGTGCAACCTGGTCTGGCAGCGCCGTAACGCATCAGCAAGCTCGCTCGCACGTTGTGGTCTCCTGGCAGGATCTTTGGCGATGCAGTTCAGTATGATCGTCTCAAGATCCTCGTTAATGTCTGCCCCCAAAAGGCGCGGTGACTGCGGAATCTCGTGAACGATTCGATAAAGGATCGACTGAAGCTCGCCCGAGAATGGTGGTTCGCCGGTAAGACACTCGTAGAGCACAGTGCCGAGAGAGTAGATGTCAGAGCGATGGTCCACCGCGGTTGCGGCTACCTGCTCGGGACTCATGTAGGAGAGTGTGCCGGCAATAGTTCCTGATTTTGTGATGCGGCTCTCAGTAGCCCCACGCGCAAGACCAAAATCCATGATTCGAATTCTGATTCTCGCACCATCCTCGCGCGCGACCATGATATTCTCCGGTTTTATGTCGCGGTGAATGACACTGCGCGAGTGGCTGTATTCGAGTGCCTCGGCGGTCTGGATTCCGATGTCGAGCACTTCGCCAAGTGTGAGTGCGCCTTCTCGTTGAAACCAGCGGAGGTTTGTTCCCTGGACGACGGGCATGACAAAAAATAACGATCCCTCATGCTTACCAAAGTCGAATATTGGAACAACAGCGGGATGGTCCATCTGAGCAACCAATTGCGCCTCACGCTGGAAGCGCTGTTCCGTTTCATTGCTCAGGAGCGTTGGAGGAATAAGTTTGATCGCAACTTCGCGGTTCAGTAACGGATCCTGGGCGCGATAGACCACGCCCATTCCACCGCGACCTAGCTCCCCTTTTATTTCATAACGGTTTGAAAGCCTTTGACCAATCATCGTCATTCCTTGAAGAAAACAAGTTAACAAGATGCTGGATCGATCGTGAGCGGGTGAGAGTCTGAGGAAAGTGCGGCGCCGGTTAAGACGCGGCTATTGCCTGAGCGCGCTTGGAAGCCATAATGATAGGCGAGGGTTCTGCAAAATGTATAGTGTGACGTCTCACTGCTGTTCAAAGAAGGTTCGTAGCTCCTCGGCAGTCTCTTCAGGCACCTCTTCAGGAAAGAAATGTCCAACCTTGATTACGCGTGGGGCACAGTGTGTGTTAGCAGCGAACGTGAGACTCCGACGGGCAAGCCGGCGGCATCATGCGCGGTTGTGCTGCTGGATGAGTTTTGTTAGATTCCCAGAGCCTCATTCTTTGTAGAAAGTCTCTCATCAATGAATCATTTGAATCGAAGTCTTTTCCTAGTCGTTTTCTTCTGCTTCAACGTTGTTGCAGTACAGGAAGACATATCAGAGTGGGTTTATTGGCACTCCTGTCGACAAGGACCGATGACAATGCGAACGTCTAATCCTCCTCGAGATCTTCTGCCCAGAAGATCCATTCGGCGCCATTGGACTTCTTCTCGCGCGTCATCAACAAACCTCGCTTTTCGAGCATCGCGCGGGCCTTACGATACATGTTTGTGTACAAGCACTGCGTGATGTCTGACAATTCCCAACCACCGTCGGCCAGTCCAGTCTTCTTAAACGCCCGATCCATCTTCTTTCGTCTCTTCTCGAACAGAGCAACAACTTCCGCTGCCATCTCGTCACACAAAGCCGTGAACTCGGCGCACTCCTTCGCCCGGAACACTGGAAAGTTCGGTTCGTAGTACCGTTCAGTCGGGTACTTCTTTTCCCACTCCTCCGACTCGCGCAGCAACTCGCTCTTAATCATGTCATTGATGTGCGTGTAAACGCTCGGGGGCGCTAGAGAAAGCTCTGTCGCGAGCTGTGAAATGGTTTTTGGTTCGCGAGCAACGAGATTTAGAATCTGTTCTTTCGTACCGTTTGGCAGCAGCTTCTTGCGAGTGATGTCAGCCCAGGGGTCACTGTACGCCTCGGGGCAAGCTGATACACATTCGCAAGGAAAACGTAGTCCTTCGAGATTTTCAGGAATTGTCATAATCGCCCTTTACAACGTTTAGTTTTAGGGTGTACCCTAAAACTGACCCAAAAAGTAAACGTTCCTCTGTCCTCCCCATCAGGCAATCAATCGCGCGGGCTGTCTAACATAACCACAGTCCGCGATTTGTCCGGAGGTCAACATGTACATCAAAACGCGCATACTCTTGCCGTTAATCCTCATTTTTTTAAGTCCGGTGTCACCAAACCTCCGGGACCTCAATCTGACATTGGCTCCGACTAAACGACAAACGCAGGTCTCACGAGCTGCTTTCCACGATGCCATGCGCAAACTGTGGGAAGACCATATCACCTGGACTCGAGTCTTTGTCCTTAGCGCTCTCGCTGATTTGCCTGACAAGCAAGCTACGACGGATCGTCTGCTAGCGAACCAGGTGGACATTGGAAACGCGATTAAACCCTACTACGGAGATGCTGCTGGTGAAAAGTTGACATCGCTGTTGAAGACTCACATCACCACTGCAGCCGAGCTCGTCTCAGCAGCTAAAGCCAAAGATAACGCTAAGGTCGACGACGCGAAAAAGCGTTGGTATGCGAACGCGGATGAAATTGCCGTGTTTTTGAGTACCGCAATCCAAAGAGTTGGCCGGCTGCTGAGATGAAACAGATGATGCATGACCATTTGGATCTGACAACCAACGAGGTGGTGGCGCGCCTGGAGGGCGATTGGGCCGCTGACACTGCTGCTTATGACAAGGTGCACGAACAGATCCTGCGAATGGCTGACATGCTAAGCGCAGGAATCATCAGTCAGCACCCGTCGAAATTTAACTAGTGGAAAAAACTTTCGATCACAGGAGGAATTCATGTCGCGCTCAAAGAAACAACGAACACACGTGTCAGGTTCCGACTGCAAAAAGAACGTCAGCAAACGCTTGGGAATTCTTTCCTTCATCGGCATCGTGCTAGCGGGAACCGCTGCTACCCTACTCTTCGTCCAGGCGAGTCAGGCGCAAGCTGAAACCCAGAGTCTCGGTGCAAGAGATCGGCTGAGAGGCTTTGACCTGCGAATTCTGTTAAATGCAAACAAGTTACTTGATGATGGCAGAGACACATTTCGCTTTGACACTTTCGGCGACGAAGTGTTTTGGGGTGGAACGCTTCAGTTGCACAAAGCGATTGAAGGTGCAAGTTTAGGCGGAGTTGGACCGGGCGTTAGTCCAAACGCAGCTTTGGATCTTGGCCTAAAGGTCGACGTCGACGCGTTGCCTCCACCATTGGTAAGCCGGCTGAGAAGAGGCAAAGTGAATCTGGATGATCCAGCTGTGACGCTCGCGTTGTTGCGACTGGATGCAGTGGTTGGCGTCAAAGGCTTCTTTCAAGGTGACACTTTAAACTCGGTTGGTCTTACCTGTGCAGTGTGTCATTCAACAGTCGACAACTCATTCGCGTTTGGTATTGGTCATCGACTGGATGGTTGGGCCAATCGCGATCTCGATGTCGGGAAAATCATTGCGTCCGCTCCAGACCTGAGCGTATTTGCAAATCTGCTCGGTGTCAGCCAGGCCACTGTGCGAGCCGTCTTAACCAGTTGGGGACCGGGAAAGTTTGACGCTGAGTTGCTGCTTGATGGTAAGGCATTCAATCCGCAGCAAGTCACTGATGGAGTTGTTACCGGAACGAACGTTCCTGGTGCGACCTTGCTTCCTAACGCCTTCGGTCTGGCCGGTTTCAACCAGCACACATGGACCGGTGCCTGGGGAACGGTTTCATATTGGAATGCTTTTGTTGCTGCGCTCGAGCTGCGAGGCATAGGTCGATTCTTCGATCCGAGATTGAACAATGCAGCGAAATTCCCGATCGCGGCTGCTAACGGTTTCGCTGATCTACCTCATATAGATCCCGATGACGATCGAATAACGAAGAAGCTGCCGGAGCTTCACTTCTATCAGCTAGCCATTCCTGCGCCTGCACCAAAGCCAGGCGTAGATTTTTCAGTGGCCGCAGCACAGCGCGGTGATCAACTCTTCAGTGGTAAAGCTGGATGCAACAACTGCCATGTTGAACCACTGTGGACTGAGCCGGGTTGGAACCTGCACACACCTGCTGAAATTGGCATCGACAGTTTTCAGGCTGATCGATCGCCGGATGGCGTCTACAAGACAATGAACCTGGCAGGCATTTTTGTGCGCGAGAATGGACTGTTCATGCGCGCGTCAAATAAGGGCCGATACTATCACGATGGAAGGTTTAAGACGTTGCTCGATGTGGTCAATCATTACAACACGAGGTTCAGCTTGAGCCTGACTGCTCAGGAAAAGACAGATGTGGTTGAGTACCTGAAGTCGCTTCCGGAGGAGCGTTGATTCGGCGCGGCGGAGTCTCACGCTGGATGCTAAATGCGGCCGCCTAAATTTGAAGTAGCGAGCGTGACACTCCGCCGGGTGAGCCGGCGGCATCTTGAATAATTTGATACACCTATTAACAAGAACGAATGAGGGTGACCCGCTCAGATCCTCGGTTATTGAGCATCAGCAACATGGATTTATCCTTGCTTGAAGAACCTCCCTAACTCATCAGCGGTCTCTTCCGGGATCTCTTCAGGAAAGAAGTGCCCACCTTTGACAGCGCGTCCCTGAACATCATCAGCCCACTGTTGCCACAGTGCGAGTGGTCCACCTTCATCAACGTACCAAGTATCCAGCGCTCCCTCAGCACTCCATAAGACAAGAACAGGGCATGCTATCCGGTGGCCGGTAACACGATCTGCTTTGTCGTGCTCGCGATCGATCGTTGCGGCAGCTCGATACTCTTCACAGATTGAGTGGGCGTGGTCGAGATCTTTAAGTGCTTCGACATACGCATCCCGAACATCTGGGGGGAACGTTGCCGGGTTCGAGCCCCATGCTGTGAGGGCGTGGTCGACAATTGCTTCAGCAGCTGACGTTAGAACTCGCTCAGCAAGAGGCTCGGCCTGGGCCAACAATGACCATGGCCAGAAACCCAGCGCGAATCGTGAGTCAGCATGCCGCCAGGCAGTTTCAGTGGGCACGATATCCAGAACAGCAAGCCTTTGAACATGAGCGGGATGATCCAGTGCCATGCGATACGCCACACGACCTCCGCGATCGTGTCCGGCAACAGAGAACTGCGAGAAGCCAAGCTGTGCCATCACGTCAATCATGTCGTTCGCCATCGCTCGTTTTGAATAAGGAAGGTGATCAGGATTAGAAGGCGGACAGCCGCTTCGTCCATATCCTCGCAGGTCGGCGCATAACACGGTGAAGTTCGCGGCTAACAGCGGCGCAACGTTGCGCCACATCAAGTGCGTCTCGGGGAAGCCATGCAGCAACAGCAACGGCGCTCCGGACCCGTAGGAACGCACGAAAATGGTCGTATCCCTGGTTGAGATCCGCTTCGCTTTGAACTCGTTCATCATTATTACCGCCTCAAGCATAACGAGTTAAATCTAATCAGGTATTGCACCAGGTTCCTGGTATTTGAGAAACTGCCTCGGACGGTCATCTCGTTCCTCCCCTCGATTCGAATGAAACATTTCACTGTCAAAGTTTGTTTACTCTGCATCGCTCCTTTTCTCCTCGCCCCTCAACAATCAATGTCAGACCCTGTCGCCGCTAAGCAATGGAAGTTGGTCTGGTCAGACGAGTTCAATTACAACGGACTCCCTGACGATAACAAGTGGGGTTATGACGTTGGCGGACATGGCTGGGGCAATAAAGAGCTTCAGTACTACACAGAGCGTCGCAAAGAGAACGCGCGCGTCGAAAACGGAAACCTGATCATTGAAGCGCGACAAGACGGGTTCCAGGGAAACCTATACACATCGGCGCGTCTCGTTTCTAAGAATAAAGGTGACTGGACCTACGGTCGTTTCGAAGTTCGAGCGAAACTCCCTTCAGGACGCGGCACATGGCCTGCGATTTGGATGCTACCGACTCAAAAGAATTACGGGAACGGAGGTTGGCCCGATAACGGTGAGATCGACATCATGGAGCACGTTGGATTTGATCCCGACGTCGTACATGGCTCCGCTCACACCCGCGCGTATCACCACAAGATCAATACTCAGAAGACGGCGAAGATCACAGTCAGCGAAGCGCGCACGTCATTCAACATTTACACCGTCGAATGGTCCTCTAAAGAGATCCGCTGGTACGTTAACGGAAAGCACTTTTTCACTTTTGCGAACGAGCGACTGAGCAACCCGAACGCTGATTACCAACAGTGGCCCTTTGATAAGCCGTTTCATCTCCTCCTTAATCTGGCTGTTGGAGGCATGTGGGGTGGAGCACAGGGAGTGGACGACTCGATCTGGCCGCAACGCATGGAGGTCGATTACGTTCGCGTTTATCAGTCCTCGCAATAGAACCGTAACACGGTAGAAAATTCACAGTCAGGAAGGGCGGTTTACCCCCGCTCAACTTCCCCTAATCACAACTTGAATAGCAAAGTTGAGCGGGGGTAAACGGCCCTTCCTGATTGTGAATTTTCTATCGCGTTACGGTTCTGACTCAGATCACGCCGAGCGTTCAAGAGGAGTCACAACCCGATCAAACTTTTGCACATCGGCCC
>JBKPAC010000095.1:0-16158 GCA_046726175.1 Acidobacteriota bacterium | reverse complement strand
GAACTGCCACCCGAGATGGTCCGTACCATCCCGCTAGCGGCCCCGGCTCGGTTCGGACCGGTAACGGATACAACCGAACTTCAACGAGTGCGCGACACTTATGGCATAGAAGGCGACTACATCCTCTCGGTCGGCTCTATCCAGCCACGAAAGAACCTAGGCCGCTTGATCGCCTCTTATTCGTGCTTGCGCAGGAAGCAGCCTAGCGTTAAGCTGCCAAAACTTGTCCTGGTCGGGAAACGTGCCTGGCTTTATGACGAGACACTTAAAGCGATTCAGGAAAATGGGCTTCGCGACTCGATCATTTTGACTGGTTACGTGCCGGAAAGGGATCTACCTGCGCTGTATTCAGGGGCAATTTGCTTTGTTTATCCCTCATTCTTTGAAGGTTTTGGCTTACCACCCCTGGAAGCAATGAAATGCGGCGTTCCAGTGATAGCGGGAAACAGGACCAGCTTGCCCGAAGTTATGGGCCAAGCTGGACTTTTGGTTGATCCGTTTGATGTACAGGCGCTCGCCTCCGCCATCGAGCGACTGATTGGAGATTCAGACTTTCGCAAAGAGCTTCGCGTCAAAGGGCTGGAACAGGCCCGGAAGTTCGATTGGCGCGAGACCGCGCGGCAAACCTTGCAAGTTTATTCAGAAGTAGTGGGAACTGCCGCGAAAGCGAAAGCGTTCGAACAGGGCGCTTCAGGCTAAGTTCACCTGCGCACCCTGTTCTTGTGGGAACGTATGCGCATAGCGATTCTTGGAACGCGCGGCATACCGGCCAGTTACGGCGGTTTCGAAACTTTTGCCGAGCACCTTTCTACTCGCCTCGTAGCGCGAGGTCACGAAGTTACCGTCTATTGCCGGGCTCACTACGTATCTCCTCGACAACTCGAGTTTCATGGCGTTCGATTGCGAGTGCTGCCGACGATCAGGCACAAGTACTTCGATACGATCATTCACGCGTTTTTATCGGCTTTGGACGCAGTGCCCTCGCGCTTCGACGCGGCGCTCATTTGCAATGCCGCTAACGCTCCTTTCGCACCGATTCTGAGATTTACCGGAACGCCTGTTGCCATCAATGTAGATGGCCTGGAACACAAACGAAAGAAATGGAACTGGTTGGGCCGAAGGTACTACCTGCTGGCTGAGAGACTCGCCACCATTCTGCCGAACGTTACCGTCACTGATGCGCAGGTAATTCACGACTACTATCAGGCCCGCTACAACGCACCATCAACAATGATTGCCTACGGATCGGAAGTCGAACGACGCCCCGATCGCGAGACCGTGCGAAGATGGCGAGTCGAGCCAAATCGCTACGTGCTCTACGTTTCACGTCTCGAACCGGAAAACAATGCGCATCTTGTGATCGAAGCGTTCAAGCGCGTCAGGACCGCGTACCGCCTATTGATTGTGGGCGACGCTCCTTACGCTCATGAATACATCAACGACTTGCGAGCTCGAGCTCGTGGAGATAAGCGGATAATCTTTACGGGCTTTGTTTTCGGTCAGGATTACCGAGCACTGCAGCAGAACGCTTACTGCTATGTTCATGCAACGGAAGTTGGCGGGACTCACCCTGCCTTGCTGGAGGCGATGGGCTACGGGAACTGCGTTCTGACCCTGGCAACGCCGGAGAACATTGAAGCTGTGGGAGAAGCAGGCCTGTCGTATTCGGATGAAATAGAACTTGCAGAAAAGCTGCAGAGAGTCTTGCGAGATGGCTCGCTGGTCCAGTCTTATCGTCATCGAGCTCAGGTGAGGGTGCAGAAGAACTACGACTGGAATCGGATTGTCGACCTTTATGAAAACCTCTTCGCCAGAATGGCTGGCTTACCCGGTTCGGCAGATGGAGATCTCTCGCACATAATCTCGGACGAGAAAGCGGTGGGAGCCCCACGGTAGGCTTTGTAGAGCAGTTTATCGCTGAAAAGGAAGAGCCCCGCCAGTCATCGACTGGCGGGGCAAAAACTTTTGCGGTAGGGTCGGGTAAATCGGGTATGGCGTGGGCAAGAACTGAGAATCACCTAAAGGCGATCCTGTAACTGCAGGCGGTGCGTTTCGACGGGCGAGTATGAAGCCAGCGGCCTAAAAAACGGAAATTGCCGCTCGAAGCGTATTCGCACGCGTCTCAATAACTTGCGACACCAAATCGATAATTTGGTTTAAAAGAACTGCCAAGCCGCTGAAATTGTTCTTGGGCTTAGTCTGGTGTGAAATTATACGGAAAGTTTGTGACCTGTCAAGCACATTAGCAACCGTTTCGCAAATACTTTGCAATAGTTGGCTTCTTACTGTCCCGACCGTGCTTGAGCTAGCCTGATGGCCTGCCTCCGAACTGCTTCAGAGACGTTCTTGTTTAGCGAGAGGCTCTTCAGGTCCTTGGTGTGAATCCGCGGCAGGATTCCTATGGCTGTAGGAATGGGGGTGCGTGGGTTGCGACACAGGTTATGAATGATTATGTAAGACCTGGCCCACGATCGATTCAACGCGATGATGCGCAGGACCTCGTCAGAAACAGTCCGCATCGCTGCAATGTTTTCAACCTCGTGGTCCGTGATCCGCGGGTTCTTCATAACCGCGGCTGAGACAATTCGATTGGAATCGCGAATCAAGATGCCGCGCGCCTCGCTATCACCCTTCATGGCCAGCTTCATTCTGTCTCGAGCACTCATGAACATGATCTTGCGGATTAATGAAACCTTTTCTGCTGAGATCTCTCCGGCTTCGAGCTGCTCGCTTTCAATTATCCGTTGAATATTCGCGGCGGTCTCTTCAGCCGTCTCAAAGATCAGTTCCTCATAACGTTCAGACGGTAACCATGAATCATCCAGCTCTGCGTCAGACACTTCGATGTGCTGGGCCAAGATCCACATGTCGTCCATGCTTAGCTTGCCAGCGGCACCGCTCAGATCCGCTGATTCAAAGAACTCGGCGGCTGCACTCTTGCCACGCACGCGTAGCTCGTCGGCAATCTGTCGCGCACCTCGCTCCTTCTCGAAGAACTCTCGCTGCGTCTCGCGTGCTCGTCGTTCGGCTTCGGGAGTTCGCGCCGCGTTGGAAAGAATTGCATCGATGATGTCTGGACATCTGACAAGTCGTTGCTGGTTGAGTGCAATCAGCTCGAGCAATGAACCATCGCCGGCGAGAGCGGCAAAGGAAGCGATCGCTCGGTCCGGAGTATGGCGGTTGAGGAGTACCGCCTCGCGAAGGTCACGATTTCCTCTGCCGGACGTGGCGAGATATCCAAGGACAGAAGGCGCCGTGTCTTCCGCTTTCGCTGCCATCCAGAGATCTTCTTCCGTTTGCTCCTTGAGAGTCTCTGTGGCTGCTTCGACGAGCTCTTCGTCGGTGGAGTCCAATAGTGCTACTAGCACTTCGAGCAGATCATTCTGCGGCAATGGGAGCAGACCGCGCGCTGCGGCGAGTCGCGCTGGCTGCGGGGCGGTGCCATTAATGATGGCTTCTACTACGGGGTTGGTTGGCGTTGGATTGCTGTCCAAGAGAGTTATTCAATCGCGAACGAACCGTTCAACCATTATCGCATTTAGGGTAAGGTCATCGTTTCAGAATTTGCTAATACACGTTGAAGTTGTATTCGAGGCGGGTAAGCACTGAGACCGGTCGACCGTCGATCACAGCCGGCTCAAACTGGATCTGTCGAGCGGCTTCCACGCAACGTTCTGTCAATCCCAAAGGCACATCTTTCACGATGAGAATGTGTTTGACGGAGCCGTCAGCAGCCAGAACAACGTTCAGTATCACTGTACCTCGGATCATGTTCTGTCTGGCGATTTCAGAATAAGAAGGTTCTGGCTTCCTGAGAACTCGTGGTCTCGTGGTTAGACCTTGCGATCTGAAAACTTTATCGTCGCTTTTTTCTTCATTCGCTGAAGTGACATAGAAACGCAAAGTCTCGAGTTGCTCGGCCCAATTCTGCGCGGATGGCTTAGTGGCGTTCAGCTGTAAGAAAGTCTCAAGAGCAGCCGCGGCTTCCTGGAAGTCACTGAGTTGAGCGTCGGTCCAAGCGGTTTGCTGCAATGCGGATCTTTTGTCTGCACGAGCCACGAACGCCTGACTCTTCAGCAAATAGGCGTTCGCGAGGTAAGGATCAAGTTTGAGAGCATTGTTTGCGCGGGCCTCAGCTTCGGCTAGTGCCCCGGATCTTAGATTCGCGGCACCAATAATGTAGTGCGCCTCGGGAAGCAGGGAATTCAGACTGAGGGCGGTGCTAGCCTCTTGAATCGCACCGTTGAGCCTGTTCTGACCCAGATAAGCGTAACTCAGGCCGATGTGTGCCGGCGCCGACTGAGGATTGAGCTGCACCGACTTCTCAAAACTCCGGACGGCATTTCTAAAATCAGGCTTTTGAAGAAACGCGAGGCCGAGGAAGTACCAGGCTTCGGAATCGGCGGGGTTCAGCGTAACGACCCTAGATAAGATTGCTTCCGACTGGGCGAACTCTCCTTTTTTGTAGAGATCTATGCCTTGCCGTTTTTCCGACGTGCCCGGGACAGAAGTAGTCTGGGCCAGAGCCGTAGTAGCCACGGCTGATAGAAGAACCGTCGCGAGCAGCAGCACGAACAGATTGTGAGATTTCATGATAATCCTTCGTGGCTCGATTTCGTTTCATTAAGTCTTAGGTCAGACCATCCCGTGGCACTTCTTATATTTCTTTCCGGACCCGCACGGACACAGCTCATTTCGACCGACCTTTGGGTGGTCGCGAACGACAGTCTTAACCTTACCCGCTTCTTCGCCTGCAGCTGCTGCACCCTGGTTTGGTCCGGTGAAGGTCATGGGTGAAGGCCGACGCGGAGCACGACGCGCACTCTCGGGTGGGTCGCCCGAGACAATTTGCAGGTTGAACAGGGATCGAATCGTGTTGGTGTCGATACGATCGAGCATCTCCTGGAAAAGATCGAAGCTCTGCTTCTTGTACTCGACCAGCGGATCCTTCTGTCCGTATCCAACCAGCCCGATTCCCTGCTTCAAGTGATCGAGCGACAGCAGGTGGTCTTTCCATTGCGCGTCGATGATGTTAAGCATGATGATGCGCTCGTAAGTTCGCATCGCCTCAACACCAATCTGTTTCTCTTTCTCAGCATAGAGCTTTTCCAGTCGTTCCCAGATTAGTTCTTCAACTTCTTGCGAAGTAGAATTTAGGATATCGATCTTCTGCGCATCAGCGTCGAATGCATAGATGTTTTGGACCTGAAGTTTATAGTTCTCGACATCCCAATCGTCGGGCGCCACGTCAGGATTGAGATATTGTCTGGTTATGTCGCTGAGAAGATCCTTGGCTACACCCAGAATGTACTCTCGCTGATCGGGCTCTTCCATCAGCTGCCGGCGCAAACCATAGATGGTCGCGCGCTGCTTGTTCATAACATCGTCGTATTCAAGCAGGTGCTTGCGAGCCTCGAAGTTCCGGCCTTCCACTGACTTCTGCGCGGCGGCAATACGCTTCGAAACCATTTTCGATTCGATTGCGACGCCCTTCTCCATACCCAATCGCTGCATCAGAGCCTTGACCTTATCGCCGGCAAAGATGCGCATCAGGTCGTCTTCCAATGACAGAAAGAATCGCGAGGATCCCGGGTCTCCCTGGCGTCCGGAACGACCACGCAGCTGATTGTCGATACGCCGCGATTCATGTCGCTCTGTGCCGACGATGTGCAGCCCCCCGAGATCGACTACCTCTTTGTGCTCGTCTTCAACGATCCGCCGGGCGCGAACAAATGCCTGGTTCCATTGCTCATCGCTGGCCTCATCTGGATCGACCTCCTCTTTCTTGAGGAACTCTCGGGCCATGAAATCAGGATTACCTCCGAGCAGTATGTCCGTACCACGGCCGGCCATGTTTGTAGCGATCGTGACTGCTCCTTTGCGACCTGCCTGAGCGACTATTTCAGCCTCGCGCTCGTGGTACTTCGCATTGAGTACGTTGTGCGGCACTGACTCGCGTTGCAGTCGTCGTGAGATCAGCTCCGAGTTTTCAACCGAGACTGTACCGACCAGTGTTGGCTGACCTCGATCGTGACAATCTTTAATTTCGTCGATTACCGCGTCCCACTTCTCCGGTAACGTCCGGTAGATGACGTCGGAGAAGTCCTTTCGGACCATCGGCATGTGCGTTGGTATGACGATGACGTCGAGCTTATAGGTCGCGTGGAACTCAGCCGCCTCAGTCTCGGCCGTACCAGTCATGCCGGACAGTTTTTCATAGAGGCGGAAATAGTTCTGAAGAGTGATCGTGGCGAGTGTCTGATTCTCCTTCTCGATCCTGACGCCTTCTTTTGCTTCGACGGCCTGGTGCAAGCCATCGGACCACCGGCGACCTTTCATCAAGCGACCAGTGAAGTCATCAACGATAATGACCTCTCCATCCTGGACCACGTATTGATGATCGAGCCTGTAAAGCGTGTGTGCCTTCAGCGCCTGCTCAACGCAGTGCAGCAGTTCCATGTTCGAAGGCTCGTAGAGATTGCCTACGCCAAGCAGACGTTCCGCGCGGTCGACACCTTCTTCAGTCAGCACAGCAGTGTGCGCCTTTTCATCGACCACGTAGTCGCCGGTCTTCACTTTCTCAATCTCTTCACCACGCCGGAGTTGGGGAATGATCGCGTCAGCCTTGTAGTACTTGTCAGTAGCTTCGTCTGACGGTCCGGAGATGATCAAAGGAGTACGTGCTTCATCGATCAGGATCGAGTCGACCTCGTCGACTATCGCAAAGTAGTGACCCCGCTGAACGCAGGTTGCGAGGTCGAACTTCATGTTGTCACGAAGATAGTCGAAGCCGAACTCGTTGTTCGTTCCATAAGTGATATCAGCAGCGTAGGCGGTCTGACGCTCGAAGTCGTCCATGTCGTTCTGAATACAGCCGACTTCAAGCCCGAGGAACCGGTGAATCTGACCCATCCATTCCGCGTCACGCGAGGCAAGGTAATCATTGACAGTGATGACGTGGACGCCGCGCCCAGTTAACGCGTTCAGGTAAGAGGGAAGCGTGGCCACAAGAGTCTTGCCCTCTCCCGTTCGCATTTCCGCAATCTTGCCTTGGTGCAAAACTACTCCGCCGATCAGCTGCACGTCGAAGTGGCGCATTCCCGTTGTACGCACACTGGCTTCACGAACTATCGCAAAGGCTTCCGGCAAAATCTCATCGAGCACCTCTCGTTCACGCCGCTTGCGATCTTCCGGATCACGAGCATCAGCTAAAGCAAGTTGAATCTGTTCCTTGAACGTGTTGGTTCGCTCGCGCAACTCCTCGTCTGACAATTTCTTTACCGAGGCCTCGAGACTATTGATTTTCTGTACAAGCGGGGCGACCGACTTTAAATATCGCTGGTTACTGCTGCCAAATACTTTAGTTAAAAATTGGTCTATCATTTTTCGAATACCTGTCTATTAAATCAGCTAACTAATCGCCGATAGCGTTTTGGAATTCTAATTGAGGGTAGAGTGCGAGGCAACTGAGTCTCTGCCGTGAGTACGCTGAATTTTTCTATTGTGTCATCCCTGCTTTGCCTCGGCATTGGAAGCGATTTGCTTCTTGATCATGTCGCCGACAGCCTGCCGTGGCATTGAAAACTTGAACACTACTTTCTTGCCGTCTGCAGACGCTGATGTGTTTCTCATCAAAATAGCCTCGTCCTTACCGGTGCGGGCTTTCTCTCCTGCAGCAAGCATTAGATTGAAGACACCCGCCTTCTGCTTCGCGCTCGCCTCTGAAGTCACATCCGACTCAATCCTCGCGGCGAGTTCATTTTCATCCTGCCTCACAATAAAAACTACCTTAGTAGGTTTCCCGTCATTCAGTGCCTTCAGGAGGATCAGCATCTTGCTATCGTTCAACGCAGCGATCATCCGTCCGGCCAAATCGACTAGAGCAGGGTCACCGGCCTTCTGTATAAACGTTGGTTTCTGAAGCGTTGAATTTTCGTCGAGCTCAGCTTCCACTACCACTTCAAACTTTTGATCAAGATCGAGCTTGCCGTCCTTCTTCAGATCGTTCGCATACTTGGCGAGATCTTTCAGTGGTTTCTTATTGATCTCGTTTTCGACTGGTAAATCCACCCCATTTGCTGCCGCAGTTTTTTCGAGCTGTTCCTGCGCCTTCTCAGCTTGAGACTTCTCAGCGTCCGGCGAACCAGGACTCGGCGAAGGATTATTCTCGGCAACATTGGTTCCCGAACCTGGGGAGCCGGTTTGCGACGCAGACGGCGACGCCGCGGGAGAAGCACTCGGGCTCGGCGACGGCTCGGCGGTCTCCGGACTTACTTGCGACGGTGTGAGATTCACCGCCCAAGCCAGCGGTGTAGGTGACGGAGACGGCAGAGGAAGTAGTCCCGCGTCCATGGCAAAGTACCCTTCAGGATAATGAAACTTTGCGAGCTCAACTATCTGGACATCGCCGCCGATTTCGGTCTGTTGATACTCCCTGTCAACGAACGAAGTATTCGAGAACAGAGCCGCAATATTGAACGCCTCACGAACTGGAGCCACAAATATCAGGCAGGCGATTGCCGACACGTGCAGTACCAGCGATGCTGCCACCAGGCGTAACAAAATCGGCCAGCGTGGGTCACGATCGACCTCAAAACGTTCGAATAATTCCGACATTGCTTGATTGAAAACGTTATTCCCTTGTGTTTGTTCCCGTGCTTAGACGCACCCTCAGGCCCGTTCGTTGCGAGCGGTATTATGCTCGAAGAAAGGTTAGCATTTTGCGCACCGCGAGCCCAAAGATGCTGAGTTAGAATGAATTAAATGGAAAGAAGACGTGACAAACGGGGTGGTGATAGACATCGGGACCGCCGAAAATCGTTCCGAGATCGCACACAACGGCCCGGAAATGACTCTTTGCGCGACACGATAGAGGCCGTGCGAAGTCAGCCGCGAGACGTCCGGAAACTCCTTGAAGGCATTGGTACGCCACCACAGACCCCGTTCAAACCCGATCAGTTTCAGCTCGAAGCTCTGGCGGCCCTCGAGTTCGAGGACGTGCTCGTTACGGCGCCGACCGGCAGCGGCAAGACATGGATCGCGCGTGAAGAGATCCGCCGCTTGCTGGACACGAGAAAACGCGCCTGGTACACGTCACCGCTCAAAGCACTCACAAACTCAAAGTACCAGGAATTCAGTGAGGAGTTTGGCAGCGATCAGGTCGGGATACTCACCGGAGATCGAAAAGAAAATACGGATGCTCCCCTGATTGTTGGAACTACTGAGATCTATCGGAACCAGCTGTTTGATTCGCTCCGTGGTGGCAGCCAGGTAAACGCCGATTTAGTCGTCCTTGACGAGGCTCATTACTTAGGTGATGAAGACCGCGGTCACGTTTGGGAAGAGTCGATCATTCTCACGCCCTCGCGAATTCGCCTACTTCTTCTTTCCGCGACAATCGGAAATGCGCACGAGTTCGCTCAGTGGATTTCTGAAGTGCGCGGAGTACGGTGTGGTGTGGTGACACGTCCCGGCGCGAGGCCAGTCCCGTTGCGCGCGGCTTTTCTTCTGCCGGACAAGAGGCTGCTCCCGCTTCTTGATAACAATGGACAATTGAACAGGCAGATCGAAAGCCTCGCCGAACGAACTGCGAGCCGAAGAAGATGACGAAGGTTAGAAGATGAAAGTCAGCATGCCGGAAATGCCGCCTGCAACACTGCTATCGGCACTCGGCTCATACAACCTCTTACCTGCAATTGTCTTCATGCCTACCCGGCGTCGTTGTGACAAAGCTGCCTCGGAGGCAGCGTTCACGCGACGCGACACAGCTGATCCCCGTCGTGAGTCAAGACGTGACTTCATGCGGGCCTTCGTTGCTGAACATCCGGAAGTTCGTGGTCACAGGCACTGGGACACAATCATTCGCGGCGGTGTCGCTTCTCATCATGCGGGCCACATGCCTGCGTGGAAGCTGGTGATTGAAAAACTGATGAGCGCCGGCTTGCTGGATGCGATCTTCGCGACCGCTACCGTCGCTGCTGGTGTTGATTTTCCCGCTCGCTCCGTAGTTCTCACGGGCGCTGACGCGCGCACTGCAAGCGGATGGAGATTGTTGAGCGCGTCCGAGCTTCAGCAAATGACCGGCAGAGCGGGCCGGCGTGGAAAAGATAAAGTTGGATTCGTTGTAGCTGCCCCAGGGCTGCATCAGAACCCACGACGGATTGCTGAGCTGTTGCGCGCCCGACCTGATCCGCTGGTCAGTCAATTCCGCGCGACGTATACAACTTTGCTCAACTTACTGGATGCCTACGGTGGCTTTGCGCAGGTTCGGGAAATAGCGCAGCGAAGTTTTGCATATCGCGACGTCGCTGGTCAGATCGCTCAACTTGAGACGCGCGCTTCCGAGGCTGAAAACGTAATCCGCCGAGCGCTGGAAGCGGCTGGTTGTAATATCCCAGCGACGGCGGCGATAGGACTTGAACGTCTCACAAGCGCACGAGCACGCCTGCAGGAATCAAAGCCGCAGAGCCGGGCAGAGGTGTTGCATCGGTGGCTCGACGAGCAGGCAAAACCCGGAAGAATTGTGGGCATCGGTCGAAGCGGACGCCGGCTGGTCATGATTACCGAGAAGCATGACGGTAATGTGCGCGGTGTCAGAGAAGATGGAGGATACGCTAACTTGCCGTTGGAGAGGATTGGTCGCGTGTATGGACCAATCTACCGGCTCAGAGAAGAAGCAATTGAAGATGCGTTCGATGAGATCCGTGCACGCGGAAAAGAGCTCGCGTTGCATGAGCCAAGACTGAGAGACGTGCGAACGGAGGAGACCGAGGCATTGAAGGTCTTTGACGACCTCATTGAAACGTTTCTTCCTCCGGGACTCGACGAGCAAAAACGGAAGCGATGCATTGAGACTCTCTGGGGATTGATGGTCGAAGCTGAAGCAGTGAACCGAGCACACCAGCAGATCGAAAGTTTGCGAAGTGAGGTTTGGCAACCGTTCGAACAACGAGCCCGGGTGCTGGCGAACTTCGGTTACATCGATTTCGATTCTGAGAAAGTGACCGAACGCGGCAAATGGCTCGCGGACCTTCACATCGATCGGCCGTTGCTTGTAGGTGAAGCGCTCGAGAGCGGGCTATTTAAGACTCTCGACTTTATTCAACTGTCCGCAGTAATGGCAGCGCTGACTGCCGATGAAGATCGCGAGTTGGGTGAATTGGAGATCAGTGATCCGTTGGTGAGTAGCCTCGCTCAGTTCGAAGATATAGGCTTCCGTGTTTCGACTGAAGAATGGAAACACGGAGTCGAACCTGCACCGGATCTGAATTTCTCAGCGGCAGGAGCTGCGGCTTCATGGGCCTCAGGAAGTGACTGGCCCACACTGGTCCATGAAACAGGAGCAGAAGAAGGAGATCTTTTCCGGATGCTCTCGCGCACCGGTGAAGCGCTGCTTCAGATTGCAGGATTGAGACGAGCCCACCCAGAAGCTGCGCGCCTTGCCGCCGTTGCCGCTGACGCCATCCTTCGAGATCCGGTACGCTAGTGTTAATCCACGGCGATTCCGAGCCGATCCGCACACTTGAACAGTGAGAGGCCGAGCAAACAGGCAATCACGAGATTGAAATAGAAGGTAACTGAGCCGTCGATGAACATCGCGGGAAGGTTGCCGATAAACGGCAACGCCAGCGGATAAGTAACGATCCCCACAATGATCCCTACAACGCCCGACATAAGCTGAATCAGCAGGACCATTCCAAATGCCTTAAAGTAAGTCGCTCCCATTCGCCGAATGGTATCGAGACCAACTAAGGGATTAACCACCGATCCGAAACTCTGCGTGTATCCCGCCACTGTCAGTGCCATCGGATAGTAGAAGACTCCCCACGCCAAAAAGATCAGGAACAGCAAGACGAACAAGATTCCCGCTCCCAGATACGGCAACAACATTCGAAGCGTTGCTGTTGGATCGCTTCTTTCCCGCGATTCCTCCGCCGCCTGGCTAATCTGTGCTCCCGGTCTGGTTTTATTCAGTTTGTCGTTAGCCTCTTTCAGCTTGTTCGGATCGGCTTCCGGATCTGTAAGCACCGACAGATCTTCCTCGTTCACCGGGGCGGTTGCTGCTGTCTCTGTACCCGGTACGAATGACGGCGCCTTAGTTGCTGTGTTCACGACACCAAAGAAGAGCGCGAGAACAAGCACGATGATCGGTCCCCATGTCACGATGATGATGCCGATACCGAGTCCGATCGGCACCGCGAAATCATCCCACATGTTGAACGAGCTGAAGTCGGGCATGAAGCTGCGGTGCAACCTCCCCCATGCAACCTGGCTGATCACATGCGAGATACAACCAAACATCACCACATACGCGACGACTTGCCCTTTGAAACCGCCGAGCAACAGCAGGCCATAAAGCAATGCACCGCACAGTAGCGCGACCTTGTGCTGGAATGGATATTTCAGTGCCCGTCCAAAGTCCCCGAAGCCGAAGCCTGATGTTTGCAATTGCTGACGCACGACCTTGCTGTGTTCTTCGTGAAAGAGTTTGCAGAGGTCTCCGCAAGCCGGACAGATGTGAACGTTGTTTACAACCCGAGGACAAGACTCACAGAACGTAGCGGCGCAGACTCGGCAGATGTAGTGAGCAGGAACTGAAGGATGGTTCAGGCATGTGTTTGACGTTGCGCGAGCTGCGACCAAAGGCGGCTCGGACGCAGCGTGCGAGGTAGCGTGCTCAGACGCTGGAATTTCCGGTTCCGGTTCCGTAAACCCACCCGACGAGGGCGGCACTTCTGTCTTTGTCTCAGGTGGCGTGGGTGCCGGAGGCGAGTAGGGAATGCCCGCGGCTTTATTGCTGAACGCGGTGCGCAGCATCGGCGCTTTTCCGGCTTCAATCCAGTTCAAGGTCCCCTTCGAGACTTTGTCCGTTGGGATCACGGCCCCTTCTGAAATCCACTGTTTGAGGGTTTCCAGGTCGGCTTCGAAGATTCCTTCGGGCGTATCGACACGCCACACTTCAGATTGAGCACTCATATTCGGCAGTCCTGCGACATTCGGTGGAGACAGTCTTGAGCAGATCGACAATGGCCATCGTTATCGCGAGAAATTGGTGAAGGCTTTGGATTTAGCTCTTGCCTTCGGGTTGATCGTCACGGGAGGGCGAGGCCCTGATTCCTTGATACTGTTTCCCTTGGGGCTTGCCGGGAGGATTGAGGCCGGCTACGCGAAAAACATCTTAGCGAGCAGGACGTTGGCTAGTCAATATGTTTGCACTGGGAGCGCGGGCGTCTCGCCCGCATCAGCTTGAGAATTACCCAACAAGCGGGCGAGACGCCCGCGCTCCCAGTGCAAACTACCTTCGGACTACATCCTTGTATACGACACCGCCCTTCATCACGAATACCACGCGGCGAACGGCGGTTATGTCCTTCAATGGGTCGCCGTCGAGGGCAATGATATCCGCCTGAAGTCCCGGAGCAATGGACCCGATTAGATCACTCATTCCCATAGCCTCAGCTCCCAACGAGTTCGCTGAGACCATTGCAGCCATTGGATCAACGCCACCGTCTCGCACTCGGTCGATGAATTCTTCGGCATTACGACCGTGAGAACCGGCCAAGGCATCCGAGCCGAAAACGATCTTCAGGCCAGGGATCTT
Source organism: Acidobacteriota bacterium (assembly GCA_046726175.1). Lineage (GTDB taxonomy): Bacteria > Acidobacteriota > Blastocatellia > Pyrinomonadales > Pyrinomonadaceae > PSRF01. Next base: position 2,558 of record JBKPAC010000095.1, on the reverse strand, counting down.
TACGGCACGTTTCATGAATTCGTGGAACATCGGAATCATCTGCTCAATGGCGGGGAAGGCTTCCTCTGAAAAACCAGGCGTGCCAAGAAACTTCTCTTTGTTTTCAAGATAGTTCTCCATGACGAGGCCCGCCTGTGGATCCAAATAAGTTCCCTTCGAAACGATCATTCTTAGATCATCGTCCGTCGCCAGGGTTCCGTGCTCGATCTGCGTGCAGCCCGCAATGGTTGCAGCTCTAACCGCATCTTTGTACGCATGGACCAATGTGCGCAGACCGAGTTTCTTTGCTTCGTCGCACGCTGCGTTCAATTGCTCTTGCGACAAGAGCATGTCAGGACGCCGCACGCTGGCAGCTGCAAAGATCTTAATTAGGTCTGCTCCGACTTCCTTTTGTCTGCGCACAAAGGCACGAACCTCGTCTGGTGTTCCCGATTGTGCTCCTTGTCCAATGAGTGGCTGTGCTGAGGTAAGTATCCGCGGGCCCGGAATTGATCCATTCGCGATGGCGTCGCGCAATGGAATATCAGACGGAGAGCCCACGCTTTGGACAGTCGTGAATCCAGCCATCAAGGTCGCCCAGGCATTTGCCGCAGCTGAATAAGCTGACTCAGGAGTTGTTCCTGCAGCTCCGGCATTTCTTCCTTGCTTATCAAAGATCCAGGTGATGTGAACGTGCCCATCAATCCACCCCGGCAAAACAGTTAGCCCACGCAGGTCGTAGTCTATGGGCGTTGCTTTTGGGTCGATCGATACGATCTTCGAGCCTTCGATTACGATGCGAGTATCTTTCACGACATGACCGCGACCATCGAGCATGTTGCTTACGGCAATGACGATGCGTTTTGACCCATCGGGGGCAGGCTTAGGCGACGGTGATGTCTGTGCGGAGACTAGTTGTGAAGAGAGGAAGATTAGAGCAAAAAGAGCAAACAGAATGCATTGGGCCAATCTGAATTTTTTGCTATCTGTTGGTTCCATTTCTGCTGAACTGTGGATGAGGCAACAGGATTCGCAGGCTAATGTACCCAAGTGCGAGGAGTATTCCAAAGACCAACGTCACTGAGAGCGTTCGTGTGTGCGAGCCGGGATGTAAGACACGATCGGCGATATCGATGAATATAGCTGGCTGCACTAACACGTCCCAACTATTCCATTTAAGAAATCTTCCCAGGTAGATTGCAAACCCACTCAGAATCAATGAGGAAATCGCAGTCAACCAGCCTGCGATAGTCCCGAACCTTTTTGCAATTATCACGTGAACATCAATTAGCGAGAGATAACCAAGCAGGAGTCCGGTGCCGGAACATGAAAGCAACAACGCAAGGTCGTACCAGGCGGGCGCTTCCGAGGCTCTAGTTAAATGTAGTAAGTCGGTGAGGATGTATGGCGCATTCGGAAGAAAGAGCAGCCATAGACCAAACAACGTCAATTGCAGAATCGTACCTGCTTCCCGACTATTTACGTAACGCAGACTTGTGCTGGCTATCAACGGTATCCCTGCCAGAAAAAGATTCCACACAAGAAACCGGTAGTAGCCTGATCCCGTACGCTCGATGCGCACCAGTATCATCGATACGCACCAGAAGAGCAGAACGCTTAGCACTACAAATCGTTTGCCGTCAATAGACGTCAATGTCATAGCAACAGCTCGCACGATCAATGCGACAACAGCAGAGCAGACAGCATCGCAGGCACTATCTGCATCGGTGTGTTGTCCCAACCGTGAGGAGAAACTGCCTCAACAATGGCGCAGGCAAAGGCAATGACCGGCAGAAAAATCATTGCCCGCAAATTCAAGTGCAACTCAGGGGTAACAGCGATCCCGATCAAGAGCGCCACTAAAGATACAATCAACACCCCGAGCGACCCTTCATAGCTTCTGGTTGTTTCCACTTTGCCGAGCGCCGAGACAGCGTAGCGATGTTTACCCCAGCGAGTTCCAACGGGTTCACCTGCGGCATCACCCAGCCCACCGACCAGATAGCCCATGATCGCCAGTGGCCCGAACACAAAGTTGTTTGCAAGTCCGCCGATCATCGTCGCGAAGTACGGAGCGATGATGTAGTAGGTACGATCCGGTCCATCTTGTTCTCTGGCAAGAGCCTCGTAAAATCCGTGACCTTTACCACGCCACACTGCGTAGGCAACCACTAACGACACCATCGATCCAAACAAGCAAACCGCAACAAAGCCCCAGATCGCGTGTACAAGCACAACCGAAAGGAAGATCAAGCAGTGAAAAAGCTTGCGAGTGTAACCAGTGCGCAGGTGCCGAACAGTCTTGAGATATGCGGCGGCTTTCAGGCAGAGATACGACCACAGAAAACCGATTGGACCGCATACGAGAAATTCGGTTGTTGTCAGCTGATAATTCAATTCAATGTCGTTTCTAAAAAGTACTTTACGGTGCCAAGTACTTTTAGCACTTGCCTAAAAGGGCTGTCAAGCTTCTTGGTTTCGAGCGAGGGATGGAAAAGAGAAGCATCACTACAAGGCTACTTGGAGATGTCCTCAAACGGGGGCAGAGGTTTTCACAGTCAGATACGCCGCGCCCACAG
>JBKPAC010000094.1:0-16205 GCA_046726175.1 Acidobacteriota bacterium | reverse complement strand
TTGATACCTTTTGTTGCTATTGGTTTAAATGAGGGGTAGGAAAATTTTATTACCAATGGCTAATAACTGGCGTGGCATTTCCAGAATTCTTGAAATGCCACGCTGCTTTAGTTTGTGATGTGTTCTAGCGGATCAGTGGTTATGGCTGTTATTGCCATCAATCTGGCTTCGAATCTCGCCATTGGGCCACGTCGTGCTGTGTACGTTCACGTAGGTGGCCCGGCTCGCATGGCTCGGATTTTACCCTCGGCAGCTTTAGTGCCGTCGGAAAATCTCGAAAACAGATCCCTTAGTAAGTGAGACGACAAACAGATTTCCGTTTGGACCAGTTTGAATATCAGTGGCAACGCCGAAATTGCGTCCGATAAGCAGACTTTCACTTTCGGTGATATCAAACTTGCAATTGTTGTCGGCAACTCGATCTTCTAATCGCGGGTCATCCACCCCAATTTTTCTTCGGTTGCCAGTGAGATTGAAATGAAACAGATTGCCGCCTTCGAGAAAAGTTCTCGCGGATCCGACAAACAAATCCCCGTTGTACTGTGGTCCAAGCCCGCGGCCCCTGACGAAACCGATTGCCGCCGGTGCGACTTCAAATTTCCAGCTAAACTCGGGCGCGCTGTAATGTGAACCCGGCAACACAAAGAGTCTGGAAAGTGCTTGGGCTGGCGTGTTGGCTATCAAAGTAGGCGACCATCTCAACTGCTGCAATCCAAAGTACGGTGTGCCCAGACAAGGATCGACTCCCGGATCGGTCTCGATTGCCTTGAATTGTGCGATCCGCTCAGGCGGTCCCATAATTTGTACCCAGCCTGAATTGAAACCCGGCTCTACTCGATTTATCTCGGTGAAACTATCATCACCGTTTTCTTCCTCCCAAAGGTCTCCGGAAATCGGATCGAAATCCATTCCGAAACTGTTCCGAAGTCCGTAGGCATAAATCTTCTGAATATTCACACCGGCCTGACCAGGAATAGCGGCGCCAGCGCTGAAGAACGGATTATCCGAAGGTGTCGATCCGTCATCATTCAGTCGCAGAATGACTCCACTCAGATGTGCATCATCCGGTTCCGGACCGCCAAACTGATCATCAGGTTGAATGGGTCCCGGGCAGTTAGCCGTTGGACCACAAGGAAGGTTCTGTAATTGACCGCGCCTGCCGTTATCACCGAAAAGGATGTAAAGCTTGCCGTCCGGTCCAAACCGTAACACGCCGCCGTCGTGATTTCCTCGTGCAGGCTGCGCAGCATCCCCCTGTCCGGGAGGAACGGGGGCGCCATCGTTTTGAAAAGCGCGCAGCACTATCAGGTTGTGATCGAACGTGAGAGAGCTTCCGTTCCACACGAATCGATCGACCCGGTTTCCCAATATAGGAACATTGAGAATCGCATTGGTGTCTGGTGCAAACATATCTGAATTCGCACAACGAACCTGCGTGGGAAAAAAGGGATCGGTCGGAGCAGTCGTGCTACGGCAAGTCCAATAGAGGTACACTCCGGGATTCGAGGGGAAATCAGGGTGAAGAGCAATTCCGAGCAGTCCTCGCTCTGAGTTGAAATTGACGCCCAGATCCAGAACTGTGCTTACGCTCCCGTTCAGGACACGCTTAACTTGACCGGTATCCTTCTCGAGTACGAAGAAATCGTTGTTTTGAAGAAACGCCATGCTGATCGGAGTGACCAGACCGGAAACCGCAGTTCTCACTAAGAGATTTGGATCCGTCATCGTCGGACTATCAGCCTGAGCTCCCACATGATTCCTTCTTCCGCCGCTAAAAAGCACGGTCGGGCCTAATACGAGCACTATCACAAGCGCCTTGGAGACTTGTCTGATTCCGTTCCGCTGTGTCAGTTCGTGGTGTAATCGAAACAACATCTCCTCTATCTTCATTTCACCCTCCTCTGGTTCGATCCCTTAATCCAATATGTCTCTGCCTAAATTTAAGGAATTACTCTGACAAATCCGAACATGCGATCGTTGACAAAATGAGTACGGACACCGCATATCACGAGATAGATACCGGGCTTCGAAAAATGCACTACTTCAACCCGGTCTTGCGGGAAGAGTCTAGGATCGAGTCCCCTGTAGATGCGATTATTCGGATCGTCGATCAGCCCTGGCGGCGATGAACCTGGAACAAGCAGATTTGGATTGATGTCACCGGGCTGGGTTCCATCGTCATAGACGAGGACATGGTGAAACCCGGCTATGATGAAGTTTACGCCTCCGCCCGCCTTGATCTTGACTTCGTTGGGTAGTAGTTGGTGTACGTTCGGGAGCCCTGGCGCTCCAAGATTCGGGAATCTATCAAGTGGTGGATCCGTTGGCCACTGCCCGAAGCTGACAGTGGCATTGGCCAGCGGGCCGGCGAGCGGTTGATGCTTGTGCGATTCCTCTCCGGCCACACGTGTGTTCGGTTTTAGGGTTAGACCCAATGCTGCAGAAACACCAGCGATAGCCGTTCCCTTCAACAGACTTCTTCTACTCGTCTTTTTCATGCGTCCTCCTGAGTGCGACAGATCACCCGAGCTGCTGCTTGGAATATTTCCTCGAAACAGCAGCCGGGTTAATTAGTGACTGTAAGTCTCTAACTCAAACGGTACCCTGCCCAGGGTCCGCGCATTGAGAAGGCCTTTCATCCGAAGGTTGCTTTAATGGCTTAGATAGCCGGAAACTCTAGTACTTTTGGCTTTTTAGAAGCGTGGCATTTTCAGAATTCAAAAAATGCCACGCTGGGGCCAGATCTACAGCATGTATGATGGCTGGTTGCCGCAAGGATCGAGCGCGGCCAGAAAAGCGAGACTGCTCACGACTCATCGCTCAGCCGATTCGGTTGGTAAATTGAATACTGAGAACTGGAATATACGGTGGACTCGCCTAAGCCCACAGATGAGACCTTAAATAAAGCCTTCCAGCTTGCTTACTTCATAAACGGCGACAAGGAGAATGCTACTCGAATTGTCTCGCGAGCCATGGCAAAACTCACAGTCGCTGCCACGACTCAGGACAAAAGGTTGTACTACAAACCTGTCGGTCGCTCATTCCTGCAGGGACAGAGATCGAACCGTCTTAGAAACAAGGTAGCGTTCAGCGAACCTCATTTGCTGCAACGACTCATCTATATCGAGTCAGAGCCATACGAAAAGCAGAAAGAGCAAACGAGTGGTAGCGGGTTGGTTGCAGAAGAGGAAATGGTCATTCATTTCATTAAGCATCTCGTCAGAATTACATTAAAGAGAAATTCATTCTATGTGGCGCTCGGAATCAGTCGTCTGCTTCACAACTACACCACGGCCGAAACTATGGGCATCTACAGCGTCGTAATTCAGGATCCGGAGCGTGTCAAAGATGACTACTACTACAGATCACGCAAGGGAATATTGATACAGGAAATAAAGGATCGCTTTGGTGATCTCATCAGGATGTGCCACGGTCAGCGAGGCGAGGAACGATTTCAAGCAGAGCCAGATTCCGGCAGGTTTGCGGCACTCGTCCAAAATTGTCTCTCGACTTTTACGCCTTGGGCCACGTCGTGTGTAATTCCGGAAAATCTTGATCCGCTAATGAACAGTGTTCCCTCACTTTTGTATCGCAATGAAAATACCGAGGATGAAGCAGAGCTGAATCGAATTCACGCCGTGCTTCACCCTGACTGCTATAAGCGTCTAACGACGGCTTTGGGCTTCCCGGCTCCTGAAGAACGACTGGAACTGCCTCATTTCCATCTTTCCAATCAGGGTCGGAACGGAGGAGAGACTATGCGCAATCCGACTGTCGGTCTCAGCGAAGAAGACTTAACCGCCATCAAGAATGATCTGGATGAATTGGCCGAACGCCGGAGGAAAGCCTTGGCTGGAGTTCTGGAATTCCGCGTGGACGGCAAGAAATATGCACGACTCGATCCGAAAAAGGAGAGTCATGTTCGTTTAGATCTGGACGTTTGGAACGAATTAATTGAGATCTCGACCGAAGACGAAAAAGGCGATCTTCTCCTCGGCTCACATCTGCTTGCGTTTGATGAGCAAGGCAAAACCAGGACTACGAAATCGACGATTGTTCTAGGGGGTGGTCAGAAGCTTTCCATAGACATCTCACATTTAAGTGACAGCTCTGGAGCAGTCGTTGATATAACCTATCGTGAAGCCAATCCGTTCAAAGCGACGTCGGTCCTATTCGAACGTCTCCTGACAAAGTCGACCTTTACCAGGTGGCCTTCGTTCGACAGTCGCCGCTCCAGAATACTGATCCCAGTTACCGCTTTGATCTTCCTTATGGTAGTTGGCCTAAGCATCGCGACATATTTGAACCGTCACCATTCGCAACCGGAGGCAAACATAGCGACTAAGTCATCGACAGAAGAGCGCGAAAATCGAAGTACAAACGATGCGCCGAAGCCGGAAACGAATGAAAAAAATATCGCACAACAGAATGGTCGGAGTTCTTCTCCAAAAGGGATAGCTGCATCGCAAAATTCGGGCTCTACAAATCAGGAGAAGGTACCGGCACTGGAGAGTGATGTTGCGCGCCAGCCTTTATCGGTTGATACACCGGCGGCCACAGTAGAAGAAGCAACAAGATCCGTAAAGCGTACTGAGCCGCGCGTTTCGCTCAATGACGTTAGATCAGTATTTGTCGAGCTCCCAGCGAATGATCCACTGGCTCAGGAATTGCGCGATGTTTTGGTGGAAAGACTAAATGCGGCCGGCAGGCTGACTTCGAGAAAGAGCCGCGATGAAGCAGATGCGGTTCTCAAGGTGACTATGACGCGACGAGCAACGGTCAGTAGCAGCGGTGCGACAGCGCCGACGGCTTTCGGAATACAACTTATCAACCCGCAGGGTCAGATTATTTGGCCGGTGAAGGGACGTTCCGCAACTTATTCAGGTCCATCAATCCAACAGGTTGGTGTTCGAATCGTCCAGGATTTGCTCGCGGATATTAATCGGAACAGGGGGCGCGAATAAGATCTTGTATCACCGAGGCTCGCCCTGTAAAACGAAAGCACTCCAATAATACGGTGCTTGCCACCGCTGTTGTTGCAAAAGCGCCAACTGTGCTGCTCTGAGTGCAGCCGCAGGCTTCAACCGTTCCCGACCAAGCATCCGCTTATAGAACTGACCCATCAACTTTGCTGAGGACTCATCAGACACGTCCCACAAACTAACCATTAATCGTGCGGCGCCTGCGTACAGAAATGCACGCGTTAGTCCTATCAGACCTTCGCCTTTAATCTCTTTGCCAAGTCCCGTGCGGCAGCCACTCAGCACAACCAACTCCACGGGTAATTTCAAATTGTAAATATCGTGAACTCGCAAATATCCATCCTGTTCGCGACCTTGTCGATCAAATAAAGACAAAACTATTCCCGACAACTCAGGATGAGCAGTATCCAGAACACCATGGGTTGCAAAATGCACAAAACGATAATGACCAAGTTCAGGATTAGTTGCCGTGGCTCGATTGGCGCTGAAATCGAACGCCTTCAACCGTTCTGATTTCGGTACTAGCGAGAGTATTTCTTCGGCTTCTTGTCTGGTAAATATCAATCGTGCTATGCGCAGCTGTCCGCCAGCATCAGAGGCCTGCATTGATTCTTCGAAAATACTTCGCAGGTGTTCAATAGGCATTTGGGCGCTTCGGTCCATACTGCGCGGACGTCTCGGATCAACGTTTGTCTTTCCTAGTCTGGCATCACCGCTTTCGAATACAGGATCCGCCAGGACAGCAAGCGTCTTTGGCGGTTGGCCGCGTCCTGCTGTTTCCCTGCGCAGCGCATCAAGAACCGAGGCAGATGGCAGGCTGATAATCTCGTAGTCACGAATCAGAGGTCTAAATCCTGTGGCCCGCTGGTCCTCTTGAGGTGTCGGCAGCGCCGCAAACGGCAAATAATTAAGAGCACCATCCGTAACGATCAGTAGTCGCTTCTTTCCGTTTAGGCTTGATCGATTTGCCAGTGGGCCGAGCAAGATCTGACTTAAAGCTTTAGCCTTCGCGAGATATTCCGAGTCGGCTGCAACAATGCGTGCCTGCCTTTCTGCCGCTGTTTCAAATCTCACAAGACGATTGCGCTCAGTCAACAGTTCATAGATACGGCGTGCTGCGCTCTCTATCTCCTCTCGCCGAGGCAACGACGCAGCCCATATAGAGGTAGAGGTTAGAATCCACAAATAGCTCCGTTCCGACCCAAGCGAGTATTCGAGCAAGACAGTCTCCGAATCGAGCAGTCTCTGCTGAATCTCCTGGACACTTAACTTAGACGGTTGCGTCAGAGCGGCGTAGCGAGGGCTACTTAGTCTGATCTGCGTTTCAATCTCGTCATATTGCTCTACGAGAGTCTTGATCTCGTTCTTTAGATCAGTCGCCTCTTTCTCGCTATATTTGGCCTGCATCAGTCTATTGTGTGCTGCCGCTTTGACATTCAGTTCTTGCTGGAGCCTTGCTTCTCGGTCCAAAAGATCGGGATCAACACCTTCGCGAATGCGACCGCGAGCTTCGGTCAGCATTTCTAACAGACTCCGGGCGCGAGCCCGCTCGCTGGCTTCAAGCGCTTTGACGTCATATTTTTCGTTCGGATGGTCTTTATGTAGCCGCATCAGAACATCAATGTAGGTCTCGAAATACTGCTGCGCTGAAGCGAAGTAGGAAGCGCGTAATTCCTGGCTCGCGACCTTCGTACGTATCGACTCAATGATACTGATGGCTGCTTGCATATCTTTCAGTCCATCATCAAGTTCATTGCGGTCTCGCGCGACCAACGCTCTTCGGCGGAGGATCGAGGCCTCGAGGCCCTTATCTTCCACTAACCGGCTCAGCGAAAGTGCCTGGTTGTAATAATCCAAAGCCTTTATATATTCGTCCAGCGAGGCGTATAGATACCCAATATCACTGAGGGTGATGGCTTCGCCCTGTCGATCGCCAACTGCACGCCTGAGCACGAGCGAATGATTGAAATACTCAAACGCTTTCTGGCTATCGCGTAGGGAGGAGTATACGAGCCCGATATTGTTCAGCGTGACGGCTTCAGCGCGGCGATCGCCAACTAAACGCAGTATAGGTAAAGCCTGATTGAAGTATTTAAGTGCGTTATCTTTATCACCAAGTGACTCGTGTACATGTCCAATATTGTTGATGGTTATCGCTTCGACACGGTGATCTCCCAGGGCCTGAAGTATAGGTACAGCTTTGGAGAAGTACTCGAGAGCTCTCTCCTGTTCGCCCAGAGAGTTATAGACGAAGCCTATGTTATTAAGAGTCGCGGCCTCAGCTCGGCGATCACCCACGTTTTCCAGCATCTGAAGTGCCCGTTTGTAGTTATCCAGGGCTTTCTGTTTTTCACCGATTGAGTCATAGACGAGTCCGATATTATTTAAGGTGTATGCTTCAACACGCGTGTCACCCGCGATGTGAAGAATTGGCAATGCGCGGTTGTAGTAGTTAAGTGCTTTCTGTTTATCACCGAGCGAATCATAGATGAGGCCGATATTGTTGAGTGTCGTGGCTTGACCGACGCTGTCTTTTGTAGCTTGCAGAATCGGGAGTGCTTGATTGTAGAAATCCAGTGCTTTGTCCTTCTCTCCTAATAAGTCGTAAGCTCTCGCTATTTGAGTGAGCGTGATTGCTTCTGATCGTTGATCCTCGACAAGTTGCCATAGAGAAAGCGCTGTTGTGAGTTTCTCAATCGCCTGCCTCAATGACGATGCCGTCGCCTCATCAAACAACAGTTGGGCTCCTGCAAAACTTCTATACGCGGCCACGCGATTTTTATCTTGCGGCACGGCGGAACGCTGTTCCTCAATGCGTAAACGGTACTGTCCCGGAGAGGTGGTTTGAAGTGCTGAAGAAATTCGCAACGTGTAGTTCCCGGCTTCGTCGGTGACGAAAAGAAGACGCTGCGGCCGATCTGCACCTTTGGAACTATCGATTTGCGTGATCTCCCTACCGGTAGGCCCGGAGAGCGCAACTACTAAACGAATGCTCCGTTGTTCGATGACGATTTGAACGAATTCATCTGCTTTAAGAGTTAGTTGGTAAGAGTGGATCAGAGCTGGAGTAAGTAGTCTTTCGATGGGCTTTCCTTTTTCGAGCGTCTGAATATCCTCTTCTCGCTGCGAATACGCGTTTGATGCGCCAACTAGAAACTGAGAGACAAGCACGATGCATAAGACCGTCAGATGAGCAACAGCCGACGGGACACTAGTCCACGTCAGGGGCTTCCGTGGAGTCTTCCCAGTATCCAACGACAAGAAACGCATCACTGCGAACACCTTCCGTCACTATTGATCATTCAATTTGGGCGTGCCGGGTTCCGCGATTTGGATCGAAACTTTGGTGCTTAGATTAGGATTCTGGGGTTATAATCCCCAAGCCTACAACGACAGCAAAAATATAGCCATCCCCCTTTGGGTAGCTAATTGCCGTTACAGCAGAACGGTTTACGCCCATGACTACAAAGTTGTGCAGGTCGTGTCTGCTTTTGATCGTCGTCTCAATCTTTCTGTGTTGTCCGTTAACGGCAACCCGAGCGCAGAACGAGAGAGGGTTTGATCCGGCATCTGGTACGTCCGGACGCTCGCCCACCGCTACGCTTAAAGGTACGGTGGTGGATGAGCACGACGCAGTGGTCCCGGCCGCTGAGGTGCTGGTCGAAGATCTCGATGGCGCGTTCAAGAGAGAAATAAAGACCAGTCTAGACGGCAGTTTTGCATTTCAATTGATTGCTCCCCGCACATACACACTACTCGTGCAGCATCCGGGTTTTCGTCCAGAGATCAAAAATATAACCCTAAATGTCGACGACGAGCATGCAGTAAGGATTCAGCTGCGAGTACGCAACATTGGCGAGTCAATAACCATCGACAATTCAGATTCTCTGAGACAGGTGCCTGCCACCGGCACCGTTGTCAATGGCAATGTTGTTGAGAAGCTGCCTCTGAGCGGAAGGACCATACAACCAATCGTTTCACTCGTACCAGGCACGGTTCTAACAAAATCAACTTTTACCGAGCAGGGGCAATTCAGTGTGAACGGACAAAGAGCGAACGCCAATTACTTCCTCGTGGATGGCGTCAGCGCCAACATTGGAGTTGCAGCCGGCGCCGGACTGGGCCAATCCGGTGCAGGTGCACTTCCAGCCCTGAGCGTCTTTGGAAGTACGCACGCACTTTTCTCAATGGATGCGGTGGAGGAATTCAAGATTCAGACGTCATCATATGCGCCTGAGTTTGGACGTACGCCTGGGGGCCAAATCTCAGTGAGTACGCGCGCGGGGACCAATCAATTTCGAGGTAGCTTGTTCGAATACTTCCGACATGATGCCTTAGATGCTAACGACTGGTTCGCCAACCGCGATAATTTTAATCCGCACTTGCGTCATCACGATTTCGGAGCAATTCTCGGCGGTCCATTGGTGAAAAACCGCGCGTTCTTTTTTTTCTCTTACGAAGGAGTGCGGGTAAGGTCGCCACAGGTTGCGACGCGAGAAGTGCCTTCGTTGGCCGCACGTCAGAGCGCTCTGCCACAGTTAAGGTCTTTTCTGAATGCCTTCCCTGTTCCGAACGGTGAAAACACCAAAGATGGGTTTGCGAGATTTACTTATGGATATTCAGATCCGGCGACCGTAAACACAACCGCACTGCGTGTTGACTATCGACGCAGCGAGAAGATTAGCATGTTTGCTCGTTATAGCTATGCACCTTCTTTTATTGCTCAGCGCGGCGCCGGCAGCAGTCTAAATACATCTCTTCTTACCCGTTTTAACACGCAGAGTCTCACTGGCGGCGCGACAATTTACGTCAGCCCTGGAACGCAAAACGAAATAAGGATCAATTACAGCCGGATGAATGCTACCAAGAGTTTTGACCTTGATAACCTCGGTGGCGCCGTTATTCCTTCCGATTCGGTTTTCTTTCCTCGTGCGATTTCACGCGGTGATTCGATGTACGGGTTCAGCTTGGGCAGCCGGTCCTCATTCTTCGTCGGAAGGGATGTTGATAACGTTCAGCAGCAAGTTAACTTAGTCGATAACGTGTCAATCGTAACAGGCGCGCACAATCTAAGACTCGGAATTGATTACCGCCGGCTCTTACCTGTTTACGGTCAGCGCAGGTATAACCAGCTGGCAAGTTTCAATGGCGTGCAAGGAGCGTTAACAGGAATTGCATCATCCGTATCAATTGTCACGCAGGACGAGGTCAGTCTCAGCTTCACAAATCTTTCTGCTTACGCCCAGGACAGTTGGCGCGTTAACCCTCGATTGACACTTACGTACGGGTTGCGTTGGGAAATGAATCCCGCACCTTCCGGCAAAGATGGTCGCGGTCTCTTCACAGCATTAAATGTGGACAATCCAGCTAATCTATCGCCGGCGCCATTAGGTACGCGGCATTACAAGACTTCATATCTTAACTTCGCTCCAAGGGTTGGTCTGACCTATCAACTGTTTCAGACTCCCGGTAAGGAAACTCTTCTCAGAGCAGGCGCCGGCATTTTTTATGATGTTGGAGCAGGAATGGTTGCTAATTCGGCCAGCTACTTCCCCTATCTGAGACGAAAGAGTCTGGCGAATGTTCCTTATCCACTCGACGCTGCCTCCGCTGAGCCACGCCCGTTCACGTTGAACGCGCCGTTCAGTACAGTTCGTGTTTTCGAACGGGATTTCAAACTGCCTTTCACGTTTCAGTGGAATGTCGCGCTCGAGCAGTCCCTTGGTGCAAGCCAAACTCTAACCGCCTCGTATGTGGGAGCCTTTGGACGTCGATTATTGCGCTCGGAAGGATTTGCTCATCCAGACAAGGATTTCCAACAGGTCTTCGTTGTTACGAACGATGGCACATCAGATTATCACGCGTTGCAGCTCCAATTTCAGCGTCGCCTCGCGAAAAGTCTTCACGCGCTCGCTGCTTACACCTGGTCTCATTCGATCGATATCAACTCCAATGATTCCTTTACCAATGTTCCGGCGAGCAAGATTGACCCGCGGCTAGACCGTGGTCCATCCGATTTCGATGTGCGTCACTCATTCGCTGCAGCGATCACTTACGATTTGCCGGCAGCATACCTACGAGGTCTAGGGAACAAGCTGCTTAGGAATTGGTCGCTCGATACAATGGTAATTGCCCGTACCGCAACGCCTGTCGACATTTTTAGTGTAAGAGACATCGGGTTCGGCTTGTTCAACCTCCGACCGGATCGGATTGAAGGTGTTCCGCTTTACTTAACCGATGCGGCCCGTCCTGGAGGCAAAATCATCAACAGAGCGGCATTTGCAATTCCTGCGGGCACGCGACAAGGCACATTGGGCCGTAATTCGTTGCGAGGCTTTCCTCTATCTCAGGTGAATATCGCTTTTCGCCGAGGCTTCAAATTGGATGAACGATTTAATCTCCAGTTCAGAACCGAATGCACGAATCTGTTCAATCATCCTAATTTCGGAGATCCACTCGGCGATCTCGGCAGTGGGTTCTTCGGACAATCCACCTCGATGTTGGGTAGAAGTCTGGGGAGTGGAGGCGCTAACGGAGGCTTGAGTCCACTGTACCAACTGGGTGGACCTCGGTCTATCCAGCTCGGAATGAAGTTGCAGTTTTGAAGTACGGTGCATTGAACCTTGGAGAGTACCGTCGGCCTTTAACGAGCGACTGACCGCGAACCTCCAATGGGTCCCCAGATCGCCGTCGAAAACAACAAAAGGAGTGTAGACAATGAAAGTATCAGAAGTGATGACCAGGAATGTTCAGTCCTGCAGCGTCGATACCAATCTGGCAGCCGCAGCGATGCAGATGTGGAATGGCGACTTCGGGACCTTGCCCATAGTCGATGACCAAGACAAGGTGATTGGCATGATTACCGACCGCGACATCTGTATAGCAGCAGCAACCAAGCACCAGGACATCGCAAGCATCAAAGTCAGCGAAGTGACAACCGGACAAGTGCAATCATGTACGCCCGAGATGAATGTGCGCGACGCGCTCAAGATCCTCGAGAAAGCTCGTGTCCGACGTCTTCCTGTCGTTGATAAAGACAAAAAACTACAAGGCATTCTGTCCATGTACGACATCATCTTTCATACCGAAGATCGACGTGATAAGAAGAATACAGGCATCTCTTCCGCTGAGGTCGTGAATACTTTCAAAGCGATCTGTACACCGCATGCTAAAGCAACAGCGGCTGGCGCCTGAATACCAGGAGAAGTCCGATGGCAAAATGTGAAGTATGCGGGAATGATTATTATCTATCGTTTGAGGTGATCACCGCTAAAGCAAGACATACGTTCGACAGCTTCGAGTGCGCGATTCACAAGCTAGCCCCAATCTGCGATCACTGCGGCTGCAAGATCGTGGGTCACGGCATTGAGGCCAATAATACGTTCTACTGCTGTGCCCACTGCGCACGCGAATCAGGCGTGGTAGACGTTAAGGATCGTGCATAAAACATTGTTTGCCGCGATAGATTATCTGTGACAACTTTCGCAGAAAGGCGGGTGATTTTTGTGAAGGATCTAAGGGAGCATAAGCCCAGGATGCAGAAGTCACTGCGTCTTAGAACTAGAATTTAAACAAAGCTAGATTGCGGCAAGGGCGTCAGATTCTTAGAACTGACGCTCTTGCTGTGTGTATAGGCTTGTCGATTTTTTCCTGACCAGCATTATCTGCTCGGAATCCGTAGAGAGTGGGTCGCCAGCTATATGCAAGTGCGTGCCTTTCACAGCATCCGCTTAAGCAGCATGAAGCCGGGAAGCTGCATCACCAAATGAGCGCTCATGTGCGCCAACATCGCAGCCTCGAGACCGCGCTTCCAACAAAGATACCCAAATGCGATGCCTGCGATTCCATTCAACACCAAGGCGCGCACGACCAGCAATTGAGTTATGGGAGTCATTGCCGACGTTGCCGGCAGATGTCCTAACCCGAACAGCACGGCTACAAAAATGATTGCTGTCCAGAAAGCTCCAGAGGTGGGCATTCCCTCAGGCGTTTTCCACCATCTGCCCAGCAGCCATGCCACTAGCGAGAGTAGAAACAGGCGCATGAGCACCTCCTCTGTCATGCCGCCGTAGAGGACGCCCGCCAGTAATCGCTTCCAGAGCGGAATGTCAAACAACGGAAGTATCGCCGCAGGCAAGTGCTTTAGAAAGAAAAGCGCCTCAATCGTCACCAACACAATTCCGACCGCAGAGCCAACGAGTACTCCAGGCATGACGACCGCCTTCGTATTCGCGGGACGCTCACCACTCGCCCACGCACTGATCAACGGCATTCGTAGTCCGATGCGTTCAGAAAGAATCATTCCGATGAGGATGGTGATTGAAAGCAGAATCCCGTTTTGGACGAGAGCGAGGACAACAACAAGCACCAAAGGGATTTCAGAAGGAGCCGCGTTCCCCATGATGGTGCTTCCAAGAACATCAACCATGTAAGGGAGGATTGCGACAACACCGAGCAACCCCGCCGCGAGCAGGATTACGAAAACCTTCCAGTTGATCTTCTTGAGTACGTTAGTCATTGTGACGGGCCTTAAGATGTTAAACTTCTTCGTATGGAAATATATCTTTGGTAATTCACAGTTGGGATTGAATTTTCCAACTGTGAATTAATCCAAACTTTGAATTCGTCCAAAACTAGCCAGTATTAGGATCGACTGTGGAGCACGTGGACGTGATAGTAGTGGGCGCAGGATTATCTGGGATTGGCGGAGCCTGCCATCTGAAGATGAACTGCCCGAACAAGAGCTTCGTCATACTTGAAGGGCGCGAGAGGATGGGAGGCACGTGGGATCTCTTTCGATACCCGGGCATCCGCTCCGACTCCGATATGTACACTATGGGCTACCGCTTTCGCCCCTGGCGTGAAGCCAAAGCCATGGCCCCCGGCCCTGCCATTCTCGGTTACATCCGCGAAACCGCCGCCGAGTACGCCGTGGACAAGGCGATCCGCTACAACCACCGCGTGCGGCGCGCCTCCTGGTCGTCGGACCAGGCGCGCTGGACGGTGGACGTTGAGATCGGGCCGCAGAAAACGCCGGTCCAACTCACTTGCAACTTCCTCTATCTTTGCACCGGCTACTACGACTATGAAAGCGGGTACACACCGGAGTGGCCCGGCGTCTCGCGGTTCCGCGGAACGATCGTCCATCCGCAGAAGTGGCCCGAGGACCTCGGCTACGCGGGCAAGCGCATCGTGGTGATCGGCAGCGGTGCCACTGCCGTTACGCTCGTGCCCGCGATGGCTGAGCGTGCGGCGCACGTCACAATGCTCCAACGCTCACCGAGCTACATCGTCACTCGTCCCGCAGAGGATCCAGTGGCGAAGTGGTTCCGTCGATGTCTGCCAGATCGCGCCGCATACGCGCTGACGCGATGGAAGAATGTGCTGGCCGCGACGTTCTTCTACAACCTCGCGCGAAAGAGGCCCGAAGTTTTCAAGTGGATGGTGGCGAGAGGCGTGCGCAATCATCTCGGAGAGAAATACGACTCCAAGCATTTCACGCCACCGTACAACCCGTGGGACCAGCGACTGTGCCTCGTCCCGGATGCAGACCTCTTCCACGCGATACGAGAAGGTCGCGTATCGGTGGTAACCGATCATATTGTAACGTTCACCGAAGATGGCCTGTTGCTCAAGTCGGGAGAACACCTGGACGCAGACATCATCGTGACGGCAACGGGACTCGTGCTGAAGCTATTCAGCGGAATGCAACTCGTGGTCGATGGCGTGCCGGTGGATCTACCGAAGACGCTCGTCTACAAAGGGATGATGTTCAGCGACGTACCCAATCTCGCTTTCGCCGTCGGTTACACGAACGCATCGTGGACTTTAAAGTGTGACCTCGCCGCCGCATATGTATGCAGGCTCGTGAACCACATGGATCGCCATCACTACGCCGTGTGCACTCCGCGCGTCAACGATCCGGACATCAAAGAGGAGCCCGTCATTGACTTCAACTCTGGCTACGTCCTGCGCGCCCTGCACACACTCCCGCGTCAAGGATCGAAGACGCCCTGGCGCCTGTACCAGAATTACGTGAAGGATCTTTCGATGATGCGATATGGCCGCGTCGAAGACGGCACGATGGAATTCAAGGCAGCCTCTGTCACGCGCGGCGCCGAAGCGGGGGCACTGGCCAGTGGCTAACCGCATGCGCCTCGAAGGGCGAACTGCTGTGATCACGGGTGCCGCAGGCGGCATTGGGCGCGCGATTGCGGTATCACTGGCTCGTCGCGGCTGCCATCTCGCGCTCGCCGACATCGACGAAGCTGGAATGTCGAGCACGGCGCAGTTGACGCGGGAATACGATGTCCGCGTGTCTCGACACCGTGTCGATGTCTCCAATCGCGCGGCGGTGGCTGAGTTCCCAGATGTCGTTGCGGCTGAGCACCCAAGTGTCGATGTGCTCGTAAACAACGCAGGCGTCGCAGTGGGTGGCACGTTTGAGCAGGTCACCGAAGAAGATTTCGAGTGGCTCTTTGAGATCAATTTCTGGGGTGTGGTGCGGATGACGCGCGCTTTCCTGCCACTGTTGCGCAAGAGCGGCGACGCACGGGTAGTGAACCTCTCAAGCGCGTATGGCTTGATCGCCCCTCCCGAGCAAACGGCGTATGCAGCGAGTAAGTTCGCAGTGCGCGGATTCTCTGAGGCGCTGCGTCACGAACTTGAAGGCTCGGGCATAGGTGTGACTGTGGTGCACCCGGGTGGGATCGCCACGTCCATCGCAGAGAAGGCTCGAATCCCGGCCGGCATCCCTGAAGAGGAAATCGCGCGACGCCGCGAGAGGTACCGGAAGCTGTTGCGGCTGCCTCCCGAAGTCGCAGGTGAAACGATTGTTCGTGGTATCGAGCGGCGACAGGCACGCATACTCGTCGGGTCAGACGCGAAGACCATCTCTCTAGTTGCGCGTCTCCTGCCCGTCTCGTACTGGAAGCTGCTTGTGCTGCGTGCGGGCGAGTAAGAATATCTCCTCAAACAAATCCTCGTGGACTCTTCTTGAGAGTGGTCGGAATCGTCGTATCAACATCGTACGTTCCCGACCTACAACCCTTCACGCTAAATCATTTCTCATGAATCGGCATCGGCGGTTGAGCGTTCGGATTGTGTGCAAAGAAGATCGACGGGGCTTGGCGGTATTCTACTTGCTCTCACTTGTTTGGCGGCGACCAATCTATGGAGTGCGGTGGCAAGCGAAGCGCGACACCGCTTTGAATTCTATAGGCT
>JBKPAC010000093.1:0-15719 GCA_046726175.1 Acidobacteriota bacterium | reverse complement strand
GCGTTAGACAAAGTCGTGCCAATTGCTTCCGCCTCCAAGTGGTTATCAGGAGCCGTCATCATGGCACTTACGTATGAAGGCAAGCTGTCGCTGGATGATCCGGTATCGAAATACCTGCCTGAGTTTTCCGGTGACAAGGCTGGCATTACAGTCAGGCACTTGTTCTCACACACCTCCGGGTTGCCGCCGGAAGCGCGTTGCCGGAATGACAAGCGAACAACACTCGAACGTTGCGCAAACGAAATCGCATGGCTCCAGCTGCGAGCGAAGCCAGGCACGGAGTTCTATTATGGCGGCGCGGCAATGCATGTTGGTGGACGCATAGCCGAAATCGTCAGCGGCCGACCGTGGAATGAGTTGTTCAGAGACAAGATCGCCTTACCGCTTGGGATGACAAAGACAGACTTTTTCGCGTACGGACCAACTGAAAATCCGCGGCCCGAAGGAGATGCACGCAGTTCTGCGGAGGATTACGCTCGATTCCTGCAGATGATTCTCAATGAGGGGAGGTTTAATGGCCAAACAATTCTATCAGGTGCTGCGGTGACAGAGATGCACAAGGATCAAACGAGCGGTGCACGCATCGCGTATACGATTTATGAGAAGCATGGCAACCTTGATCCCACGCTATTGCAAGCGCGATACGGTATAGGCCTTTGGCGCGAAAAAGTTGATCAGGGAACTGGAGAATTACTCGAGGCGAGTTCACAGGGCGCGCTTGGCTTCACTCCATGGATTGATGTGAAGCGCAATCTTGGCGGCGTGCTATCCGTGCAAAGCTCAATGAGTCGTGTCATGCCATTGTATTTGAGATTGAAAGCCGAAATTCGACGAGTCGTGCCAGCAGGTGAGAACGAATCAATTTTGCATTAACGATAGAACTGCTTTCAAATTCGAAATCCACGAGGTTGATCTCAGCCCAATACATCAGTGCTTAAAGCGCGTTACGCACCTCGTCACGCACGATGTATCATAGTGTCGTAAGCGGCTCCGTTCCCCATTTTTAAATCGCCCTCTTTTTCAATAGCACTCCCTCAATTCGCGACCGATTCCACGTTCTGGTCGTGAAATTACCTGTGGCGCGAGTATTGAATGATAGTGACGAAAGGAGTTGACTAAAATGTCTAATGAGAAAATTAGAGGGTAAGTGTGCGCATCCGACATGCCGCTGCCCAGCCCAAGAGGGAGCGAATATTGCTCTGAATACTGCGCGAACGCGCGCGGTGAAACAAAATTGCAGATGCGGGCACCCAGAGTGCCGTTGATTTGATCGTCGGATCACGTCAATAGGGGTTAGGAAAGGATCACGTCATGAGGAACTATTTCACGGTCGTTGAAAGTCGTATGGAGACCGATGGCAGCCGGCGTCACATCGTGCAGGCGCCTGGAGGCACGGTGGTGGTGATTGAGGATAATGCCGGAAATCTTTCTGGCCGGCTGCGTTCTGGTTATGTTGCGACAGGCGAAGATGGGGAGGAGACCGTCGCGCGTGCTCTGGAAGCTGTCCACGAACTCCATCAACGTTCCAACTCGGCACAAGGAGTCGAATCGAATCGAAGCATAGACTTTCTGGACAAATGACCCGATCTAGAAGAGAACTGCGACTTAATCTATTTCAGCGGTTGTATGGCTTTATGCGTAAAGACGCTTCTACGAAATCGATACTGGCTAACCAGTGATCGAGGAGGTAACTCAAGTATGAGGAGCAAACTACAATGACGACTCATGAGAAACACGAAGAAAACGTGAAAAAGCTCGCGGAGATGATTAAAGGAATCGAATTCGCCATGTTAACTACGGTGGACGAGGACGGTAGCTTGCGCAGCCGGCCAATGGCGGCACAAAGAATTGAGTTCGACGGCGATCTCTACTTCTTCACCAAGATCACCGCGACCAAAGTTCATGAGGTCGAACATGAACGCAATGTCTGCGTCTCTTATGCCGCGCCTGAGGAACAATGCTACGTTTCAATGTCTGGGGCGGCACACCTTGTGCGCGATCGCGCAAAGATGCACGAGCTTTGGTTCCCGGACCTCGAAACGTGGTTTCCTGAGGGACTCGAAGATCCTGGACTAGCTCTACTCTCGGTCAGGGTTACTCAAGCTGAGTATTGGGAAGGGCCATTCGGTACGCTCGTGTTCTGGCCGAGCGTGAAGAAGATGGGGACGGGCGCAGCCTTCGAGAGCGAGGAAAACGAAAAACTCGATCTGAAAGGCGAGACGTGATGCGATTGGATGAATTGGTTTCATAACGGGAAAGGAGTGGGCAAGATGAAATTGAGTAGTGAGGGCTTCAAAGAGGGCGGAATGCTTCCGCCACGTTTCACTTGCGATGGCGCCGAGGTCTCCCCTCCGCTTGAGTGGGAGGATGTGCCGGACGGAACGCAGGCTTTTGCGCTAATTTGTGAGGATCCTGATGCGCCGAGCGGTGTGTTCACACATTGGGTGCTCTTTAATTTGCCGCGGGGCGATCGTGAATTAGGCGAAGGAGTAGCGAAAGATGCAGTCCTTCCGACTGGCGCACGTCAGGGGACAAACAGTTTCAGCAATATAGGTTATGGCGGTGCATGCCCTCCGGCTCGCGACCACGAACACCGTTACTTCTTCAAGCTGTATGCGCTGGATACTGATCTTGACCTAGCTCCGGGCGCGAGGAAAGACCAGTTGCTTGATGCGATGGCAGATCACATTCTGGCTGAGGCACAGCTCATGGGCATATATAAAAGGAGTGCGTGAAGGTTTAGTAGTAAGTCTTTTTCAAGGAAATATCTCAAAGCCAGCGATTGTGGTTGAACCTGTCTAACACATATCGGCGCCGTCGTGAGGGCGGTGCTCGATGTCGTCTCCCCCCGCACTCAACTCCTCCGTTTTGGAGGCGGCCTGCATCGAGGATGCTTCGAGCCAGAGTTTTCCCAAGCACTCTTTCTATAATCACAGTTTAGTCAGCTGATTAATTCTTTCGCGTAGAGTCCCCACTACCTTTCCATAATAAAGGTCGAGGTAACGGTCTGTAGATTCCATAGATCGATATTCCGCTTCGATCAAACGAAAGATGATTTCGAGCGGCGCTCAAAAAAGTGCTTTTCCTTGTGAGCATCAAAAAACGGCAATCACGGCGCACGAGGCGCATGATTGCCGCATTAGTGATTCGCCCGTGTTGATCAGCTACCGGCCGCTTTACTGCGGGTCTGCTCGGCTCCGCCCTCTTTGATCTCCAATCGGCGTCCGCGCGACTGGAGTTGCGGAGCCTGTATCGTAATCTCAAGGACTCCGTTGTTGAACGTGGCGTTTGCATCCTCGGCATTTACGCCTTCCGGCAGCGGGATGCTGCGGAAGAAACTACCGTACGCGCGCTCCGATCTATAGTAGCCTTCGCGCCTCTCTTCGTCTTCCTCGCGACGTTCGCCAGAAATCGTGATCGCATCATCAGTGATTTCGACGTTGACGTCATCCTTTTTCAAACCTGGTAAGTCAGCGCGTATGACGAGCTGACCCTCACGTTCGAAGGTTTCGATCTGTGGCGACCATAGCGACTGGCGAAACTCTCCTAAGCTTCTGGGGAAGAAATCGCGTCCGAAGCTTGGGCCAAGCCAGTTACTGCCAAACCCAAAGTCATCAAACAGTCGATCCATATCTTCACTAAACCGACGCATAAACGCGAATGGGCTCGAGCTCAAAATTGCCGGTCCGAATTGGCCTCTTCTGCCCATCCCAGTCTGTTGCGATGGCCGATCACTTCTTCCAGCCGATTGCGTTTGCATCTGCTGTGATCCTGGTTTGTTTTGCTGTTGGTTTGTTTGCTGAGTTTCCTCCTTTACCTTCTGTTGTTCCTGTGTTGGCATAACTGTCACCTCCTTACAGAAAAATTGCGAATCGTTTGTGCGCACAATTCATCCCGCAGAAAAAAATCACGCATATACCGTGCCCATTAGTGTGAGTGCACGGTCTGCGAATTCGGACAGTCGCACATACATTCTAGTCACTAAAAATACTGGTCGAGCTGAATGTTAAAATATGCAATCTTTAACTCCATTGTGAAACTAGTGACTCATTTGCCAATTAGCGTATAGAGTCAAGACACAAACAAGATGGCATCTATTGGAGTTAAACGTCATGGGTAAAAGACAGGAGCAAAACTCGAGCGAGAAAGCGAGAGATACTAATGCTGAGCGACGCGAAAGTGGCATGCCCGGGGGCGGTAAAGGCCGGAAAGATAAGATAGAAAAATCTGGCGTGTATCCTGTTTCCGCTCTGGAAGACGCTAGTCCGGATGCGATGGTCCATGGTGAGGCCTCGTGGGGACAGGGCGAAAGAGGCGCCCCTGGTTATGAGGATTCTGGCGGTTCAGAGTTGATCTACTTAGGAGAGGAATTGGGTGTAATTGGCGGCGGCACAGAAGGTGAGAGTGGCGCTTATAAGCGCGTGGTCGATTTAAAGGGAGAAACCAACATGAAATGCAAAGAGATAATGACGGAAGATCCAGTCTGCTGTTTACCGGGTGATACAGTGGACCAAGCCGCTCAATTGATGGAAGACGAGGACGTTGGATCCATTCCGGTCGTAGCAGACCAAAAAACCAGAAGACTCATCGGCATTATTACGGATCGCGATCTGGCACTGAAGGTAGTCGCCGCGGCTCGTCATATCCCTTCTGTGACAATCGAAGAAGTGATGTCGCGCAATCCGGTGACCTGTCATGCGGATGATGATCTGCACAAGGCGGTAGACGCTATGGAAAAGAACCGGGTCCGGCGCGTTCCAGTGGTCGACGACAATAATCAGATTGTCGGAATCATCGCCCAAGCCGACATCGCAACCCGGGCAAGAGAACCGGAAACGACTGCTCAAGTAGTTGAAGAAATTTCGAAGTCAGCAACCGCTTGATAATTGGGAAGCTGCTGAAATGTGGCGCGACGCAAACCCGGCTCCTTAAATTCGCTTACGCCAAGACGGTGGTACTATTAAGGCCGTTTCGGTGTAGATTCGCGTATGAACGTACGCCCGGGTCACGCGGCTTTTTGTTGTTTTCGGCGCGATTTATATAGAAGGTAAGCATCGACATAGCAGAGCGAAAAGGATCACTCTTCCGACGCCGACTGCGATCGGCCGAGCGTTTTAACGAACGCGCGATACTGCGCGGATCATCCTTCGAAAAGACACCCCTACTCTAGATCCAAGGCATTGCTCTTCTCGGTTACACGCTTAGACCAACGTTTGCGACGACCTGTCGCCATCGCGATTCTCCTTCCCAGCTCGAGCACGTTTCCTCATGCGGCCCGGCTTTTCAATTGCTGCGCCGAGTCACGATTGATCAGTTTCGAGAAACGACTCTCGCTACCGGCCTTCTTTTGATCTTCGTAAAGAAAGGCCAATTTGTTTTCCTCAAAACCCTTGAAGAATTCATCCCAACTAATAGCTTCGAGCGTTTGAGTCCCTGAATAGCCGGGATAATCAATTATCAGGACGCCGGACCCGCCTTTCACATTTGTGCCCTTAACTCTGGCAGGATATCCCCCGCGTTCTTCCACCCATCGCTTTATGTGCTCGTGGTCCGTTGTAGTTTTTGCTTTCTCCATATCAACCTCCTCCGCGTAATTTTAGAAAACGGGCTCATCTGAAAAACTAACACCCTACCGGAGCTTTGTTGCGGAGCTTTGTTGCGTCGGGTTCCTGGTTCAAATCATTAAGATTATTACTACCTTTTAACCTAACCAGATTGAAAATTCGCATTCTTTTCGAGGAATTTAATCGCAAATGAGATGCCAACTAACACCTTCGTTTTGCGAACATGAGATTTTTGATGATCACCAGAAGAGATAACACAAAAGTGACAACGGGTATGTATCTTGCCTCTCCGAACTATGAAACGCCGTCAACAGGCATATAAATAGCTGCCATTGGCTTGATACGCCATCCCAGCCGGCTTGCAACCTTTTTAAAGCCGTTGTCTACGTGTGCGCTACTGATACGCAAATCAAAAATAATGTTCCACTTTCGTGCGAATACAACTTCATCGTAGTTGGAAAGACGATTAACGGGAGGACCACATGAAGAGTAACAAATTTACGGCATTGCTCGCGGGTAGCGCGCTTATCACTCTTGCATCTGGATGCCAGACGCCAACGAACACGAACACTAATACAAACGTGGCGGTCAGCAACGCAAACATGAATGCGAATGTCAACGCCAATGCAAACGCGAATGCGAATTCCAATCGGAGAAGCGTTAACGCCAACATCTCGCGAGAAGAGTATGAGAGAGAGAAAGAATCGTTCGCTGAAGAAGCAAAACGTCTGGGGCGTACCATTGGCACCGGCGCGAACGACGGCTGGTTATGGACAAAGACTCGTGCGATGTTAGCAACTGCTGACGACCTGAGAGATTCCACAATCAATGTTGATGTCGATAACGCGGTTGTGACGCTCTCCGGTACGGTTGCCACACAAGCTCAGAAGACTAAAGCAGGTCGAGTCGCGAAAGGTGTCGAGGGCGTCAAGAGCGTCAGGAATAATCTGACCGTTTCCCCCAGCTCGTAACGGAAGAACCAAGGAGGAAATAAAGATGAACCGCGAACTAGCTTTGCTCGGTGGTATAGGCCTTGGTGCCACTTTGATGTACATACTTGACCCTGATCGGGGAAGGCGTCGGCGTGCGCTCATGCGCGACAAACTTGCTCGTGCGACCCATAAGGTCCCTGGCGCTATCAGCGCTACCGCGCGAGACATTTCAAATCGTGTACAGGGATTGACCGCAGACGCCGCCTCGGCATTTTCAAGCGAGGATGTTTCAGACGATGTACTCGTAGCGCGCGTGCGCTCAAAGTTGGGAAGAATTGTCTCCCATCCGAGCTCGATTGAAGTGGCTGCCAATCAAGGTCGCGTAGTGTTGAGTGGTCCCATTCTCGCGCATGAAGTTAACGATTTGCTCGCCTGCATGAGAGGGGTGCCGGGTGTCAAAGAAGTGGATAACTTGCTCAACGTGCATAAGCAACCGGGTGACTTACCCGGCTTGCAAGGCGGTGAGCCACGATCCGGAGATCGGTTTGACTTAATGCAGGAGAATTGGTCGCCGACGTCACGCCTTCTGACGGGCGCGGCCGGTGGCGCCCTGGCGGTTTATGGTCTAAGTAGGCGCGATCCTATCAGCCTTAGTCTCGGAGCTATAGGTATAGGACTGATCGCACGCGGCGTGACCAACTTGGAGATGAAACGTCTTATCGGTTTAGGTGCAGGACGCCGCGCTGTGGAAATTCAGAAGACGATCAACATCGCCGCGCCGGTTGAGCAAGTTTATGACTTCTGGAAAAACTTCGAAAACTTCCCCAGTGTCATGTCAAATGTTCAAGAGGTGCGGGATAACGGCAATGGTACGTCTCACTGGGTGGTGACGGGACCGATGGGTGTGCGCGTGGAATGGGATGCAGTCATTACACGAGACGTTCCCAATGAATTGCTAGCATGGAAATCAGTTGAAGGCGCGAGTGTGGAGAGCGCGGGTATAGTTCACTTCGGACGGAACGAAGACGGCACGACATCTGTCCAGGTCAAACTTAGTTACAACCCGCCGGCGGGCGCTATTGGTCATGCAATCGCGGCGTTATTCGGTTCGGATCCAAAGACTGAGATGGACGCTGACCTGATGCGCATGAAGTCTATGATCGAAACCGGCGTGCAGCCGCACGACGCGGCAGAGCATAAGTCTCCTAAAGCGCGTAAAGCCACGGCCACCTAGGACCGCTGATGGATAGCAGACGAGCGACAACGACGGTAGCATTGATTGTCTTAGTATGCTTTTTTCTGCCTTGGATCCAAGTAAGCTGCGGCGCCACCAGAGACACCGCGAGCGGTGTTGACCTCGCGCGCGACGGGAGTCATGGCCTGTGGCTTATACCCCTACTCATGGTGGCGCTACTATTCTTTGGGGTCATTAAAACTTGGAAGGAGCGCCATGAGTTGATGGCGCTAGTTAGTTTGCTCTCGGGCCTGATTAGCGCGTATCTGATGAATCGCGAGCGACTGAAGTTTGAAGATGGCTCGGGTCTTATACGAGTAGGAGTCACCGGCTGGTTTTGGCTTGGCCTCGGATCTTCGATTGCGATTGTTATTCTCGCTGCGTTTCGTCTTCTGACGAGGCGAAAACCGACCAGTCTGAGCTGATTTGCGTTTTTGCTAGCCTCCGTTGCATCCAAAAGAAGGAACGTTGCGTTTGAGTCTAAAAACACGAATGAAGAAAGGTAATCAAACGACTGAAGCGCGGCGGCTGGAGCACAAGGATGATCTCCCACCAACGCCCCATGATGTTGGGAGGCGGCCCAACGGCTCGCCCGTAGGACTCGGATCGAACGGCACGGGATTGGGAATGTTGTTGTGGAGCACCTGATTGCCTTCAATCTCAATATTGTCCGCGAAAGGCTTGTCTAACCCCGGCAAGACGAATACAAGGATCCCACCACTGTTATCCGTCACAATGTTATCGCTCACTACAGCATTAGACGTGTTTTCGACTTCAATGCCGGCCGCATGATTAGTGACACTATTCCTCTTGATGGTTACACGGTGCGCTAAGTGATTGAAAAGATTGGCGTCCCGTACGGGATTCGAACCCGTGTTGCCGCCGTGAAAGGGCGATGTCCTAGGCCTCTAGACGAACGGGACGCATAAGGTGAGCTGTTACGAGGTCATAGCAAGCGGGTAACTTAACGTAGCGTCTGCGTCAGTGTCAAACAGGTCGCGGGAGCAGGTGGCAGGAGCAGTCGGCAGTGGCAGGAGGCAGTCGCAGGAGCAGGGGGCAGCGGTAGGACGCAGGAGCAGGAGGCAGTCGGCAGGTTTCAATCGTGTCTTCGTTTCGTGTCGATTCGTGGATTTGTGTCTCCTATATTAGGAGACTTGTCTCATCGTATTAGGAGACTTGTCTCATCGGAAGGTCGGATCCACGAAACGCGATACGTAGACACGAACCGACAACAAAAGAAGACACGAATCAACACGAATCCACTGCCTCCTGCTCCTGCCTCCTGCTCCTGTCTCCTGCTCCTGCCTCTGTCTCTGCCTCCTACTCCTTGCCGCCTCTCGTCGATCCAAAACCTTTTACGCAATCCGCTTTCCGCCTATAATTCCCTACGCCGATCAGTTCTTTCGTCCAGAACCCTTCAGGAGACAAATCAATCATGCAAATATCCGCCCGGCTACTCTTTTTCTTTGCAAGCTCGTTCGTTCTTGTTTCAGCCGACGTGATCTACGCACAGCACGAGCCCCTTGGCGGCTCGACGAAGGATATTGGATCGGTCTCTCCCACAACACGAGCTCCGCGAACAGTCAACAAACCATCGAGCAGCACAACGAGTACCAGGACATCTCCGGCGCCTGCTACGCGAAGAAAAACTACTCCTGCTGCACCTCCGCCGCGGCGCGCGAACACTGCGAGCGCCGATGACTTCAACCGTCAAGGCGACCAGCTTTTCGACGACGACAAATACAACGAAGCTCTGACCGCTTACCAAAAAGCAGTCCAGATAAATCCACAGTTAGCCTCTGCCCACTATCACATCGGGTGGATCTACAACGACCAGTCGTCATATCAGCAGGCCATCAACTCATTGAATCAAGCCGTTCGCATTCAACCAAACTATCCCCTTGCTCTCGTAGAACTCAGCTATTCGTATCGCAATCTAAACCGCTATGAAGATGCACTTGCCGTCAGCCGGCGGGCAGCACAGCTCAAACCGGATTACGCCAAAGCGTTTTACGAAATGGGGCTGGTCTATAACGAGCAGAAGCTTTATTCCCAAGCAGCGGACGCTCTAAACCAGGCGTTGCGTAACGATCCTCAGTACGCCGAGGCCGCGAGTGAATTGGGCTACGCAAATCGCAAGCTGGGTCGTTACCCCGAAGCCATCACAGCGTATAAGACAGCGATACGATTGAAACCTGATCTCGCGTCCGCGCAGTTGGGCCTCGGCGATGTCTATTACTACAACACTAAACAATACGCTGAAGCCATCCAGGCATATCGCGAGGGTGTGCGACTCGATCCGGACAACGCGACAGCTCATTTCAACCTTTCCTGGTGTTACAACGAGCTCGGCCAGTATGCGAACGCCGTTGGTGCGGCGAATTCTGCGCTGCGTTTGAAGCAGGATTACGCTGAGGCATACGTCGAGCTTGGTTATGCAAACCGCAAGCTGGGGTCAAAGCCACCCGATAAATCAGCGAGTCCACGCGCTTATTACGATGCTGCGATCAATGCCTATCGCAATGCGATTCGACTGAAAGCAAACTATGCGCTCGCGTATTCAGGCTTGGGTGATACCTATTACTACGATCTGAAGGATTACCGGCAGGCGATCGAAGCATATCGACAGGCAGTGCGGCTCGACCCGAGCGACTCGGGAGTCTATTTCAGATTGGGTTGGGCATATAACGACCTCGATCAGTATCAAGACGCGATCGTAGTGCTGCGCGAGGCGGTTCGGTTGAAGCCGCAGTACAGCGAGGCGTACAACGAGTTGGGATACAGCTTGCACCGGCTAAATCGCGATCGCGAAGCAGTTGAACAGTACCGCGAGGCGGTGCGATTGAAACCCGACTATGCGTTGGCGCATTACAATCTTGGAGTAAGTTACGTTGTGCTGGGAAATCGCACCGGCGCGATGGAGGAGTACCGGATCCTGCAGCGCCTGGACCAGGACCAAGCCCGGAAGCTATACAATCAAATCAAGTGAGTAGCGCCTGTACCCGCCCGCTACAGCGACGAGACATCGAGGACTTCCGCCGTATCTTTTTGCATCCTCACGGGAATACTAGTCAGACAGTTCCGCGTCTCCCTCTAAATGCCGCCGCAAGCTGATTCGGATTGCGGCTTCAACAGAGACTTCCACATGAAAAAGAACGTATTCGCGACGGGATACACGTGTGTCTCAACGTTCCATCTCACCATCCTCGACAATCGTAATCTTCTTGAGCGGCTTACTTTAGAGACATTCTTTGCGATTGACCAACTCAAACTCCTATGGCCGGAACTGAAAAACGATCCGCGTGGGTTTGGTGTCCGGCTGTTAGGAAGCATTCGGAGTAATCTGATTCGCTCTGTGCAACATCCGAGGAGACTGTTGAGCGGGCTCGCAGCGGTGGCGATCGTATCTACCGCAGTCTTACTCACCACGATCACTCCGACTCTCCCGAGCGCCGCAGCGTCGGATCTTGAGCTAGTGAAGATCATCGATCTCAAGTCGGATCCTGAGATCGCTTCAAAAAACGGGGTTGGAGTTGGCGCGAATTCAACCGGACGCGTTGGTGTTGCAAGAGGATCCGGAGAAGGATCGAACCCGCAACCTAGGAAGGCGCGTGGAGGAGGTGGATCAGGCAAGAACGACAATCTACCTCCGCAACGCGGCCAACTACTTCCTCCATCCTCTATTCCGGCGCCTGTACTCAAAGCTCCGAAGAATCCGGTATTACCGCAAGCAGGAATCGACCTCGACCCGGCACTCTGGGCAGCGCAACCACTTCTTCAGTACGGCGATCCAAGATCTGCATCGGCACTGCCTTCACATGGACCGGGCGAAGGAGGAAACTTCGGCAACGGAAAAGGACTTGGCACCGGAGAAGGTGATGGCAACGGATTTGGTCCAGGTCGAAAGGGAAATACGGGTGGCGGCAACAACGAGGGAGGCGGAGGAGATTCTGGCGGCAGTGATGGTAATAATCCGGATCGGGTCAGGCGTTTATCCGAAGTAACTCAACGTGCGCGCATCTTATCGAAGCCCGAACCGGAGTACACCGAAGAGGCAAGAAGGAATCAGATAACCGGAACAGTCGTTTTGCGTGTTGTCTTCTCCGCTACCGGACAGGTAATCGATATTCGCACGATCAGTAGTTTGCCGTTCGGTCTGACTGAGCGAGCGATCATGGCAGCGCGTCGCATCAGGTTCATCCCTGCATTGAAAGACAACCGGCCCGTTTCCGTCTACATGCAGCTGGAGTACAACTTCAATCTCTATTAAAAGAAAGAGAAGCCGCGGATTATCTTTTTTCTTAGGCCACCCTGATCACATTTCTCTGCATCAATGCGATCACAAACGCAAGCTCTCCCACTTTCCTCGTTCTATCACCGGAGTTAGTGGGGACACATGCTGAGGTTCCAAACCTCAGATTCGTTTCACAACGCGTCGCGCCGGACACGACGTTCGCTCAACCGACTTGGGAGGATTGTCATGAGTCGCCAGCTTCTTTCCCGACCGCTCTTCCTGTTTGTGATTTCCGTAGCCATCTTTACCGTAGCTTCTCTCAGTAAATCCGTCACAGTCACCTGTGCTCAGTCAAGTGACACTCCGGGATCGTTACAAGTCATCGATTCGAGTGGTAAGCCAAAAGCGCTCTGCCCTCTCAAACACACAGCGGTGAAAGCGGAGATCACAGGATTCCTCTCGCGCGTGTTGGTTACACAAGAGTTCGAGAACCCGTTCAAGGAAAAGATCGAAGCAGTCTATACGTTTCCTTTGCCGCAGAATGCCGCAGTCGACGATATGACAATGACCGTTGGCGATCGTACGGTCCGTGGGAAGATCTTGCGTCGCGAGCAAGCTCAGGCAGTGTACGAAGCAGCCAAATCAGCCGGACAGGTCGCCAGCCTTCTTGATCAGGAACGACCCAATATCTTCACGCAGTCTGTTGCCAATATCATGCCCGGCGAACAAGTAAAGGTCAGTATCAGTTACGTCGAGCATTTGAAATACGAAGATGGAACTTATGAATTCGTTTTTCCGATGGTGGTTGGACCGCGCTATGTTCCCGGGACGCCAACAGGTTCGACAGGCCGCGGCGTCCAGCCCGATACGGATCAGGTTCCGGATGGTTCACGCATTACTCCCAAATTCGCACCACCAGATATGCGCCCGGGACATGACATTTCTATCGACATCAATCTTGACGCCGGTTTAGCGATTGAAAGTCTCGCCTCGAAGACACAGGAGCTTGATATCGAACGTGTAGATCCGCGGCAAGCTCACGTCCGGCTTAAGACAGGTTCAACTATCCCTAACAAAGATTTCATTCTGCGCTACGACGTCGCCGGGAAGAAGATTGACGATGCGCTGCTGACCCATCGCGGAAACAACGGAGGGTTTTTCAGTCTCATCCTTCAACCACCCGAGCGTGTCACCGCAGAGGATGTGACGCCTAAGGAGCTCGTCTTTGTGCTCGACACATCAGGCTCGATGAGTGGTTTCCCGATTGAGAAGGCCAAGGAAACCATGAAACTGGCGCTTGATAATCTCTATCCAGCTGACACGTTTAATGTGATTACCTTCGCGGGTGATACGCGAATACTTTTCCCGCAGCCGGTTCCCGCAACTCCTCGTAATCTGCAAAAGGCCCAGGACTTCCTCGCCCGGAGTACAGGCGAGGGAGGAACTGAGATGATGAAAGCGATCAAAGCATCGCTCGAGTCGAGTGATGACCAGGACCATGTGCGAATTGTCTGCTTCATGACCGATGGTTACGTTGGTAACGACATGGAGATCATTGGCGAAATTCAGAAGCATCCAAACGCGCGAATTTTTGCTTTCGGCATTGGCGGTTCAGTCAATCGCTACCTCTTGGACAAAATGGCGGCGGAAGGGCGCGGTGAAGTCGAGTACGTTGCTTTGAACGATGATGGCTCGGCAGCCGCGCGACGCTTTCACGACCGCGTGCGCAACCCGCTGCTCACGGATATTTCTATTGATTGGAACAAACTGCCGGTTGCGGATGTCTATCCACAGCGTATTCCGGATCTCTTCGGAGCAAAGCCCGTGGTTGTGACTGGAAGATTCACGGGTTCCGGCCGGGGTATGTTGCTACTGAAAGGAAAAATGAGTGGCCGCGATTTTGTCCGCGAGATTCCCGTCGATTTTGAATCAAAGTCGCAGCACGAAGTACTTGGGTCGCTATGGGCGCGTGCGCGTATCGACGATCTGATGGCGTCCGATTACTCCGGTGCGCAACAAGGAAAGATGCGTCAGGACCTCCAAGAGACAATCACACAGTTGGGTCTCGAGTATCGCCTCATGACGCAATTCACTTCTTTCGTTGCGGTGGAAGAGATGATCGTGACTGAAGGAGGGCAACCGCGAAGGGTGGATGTTCCGGTTGAAGTTCCGGAGGGTGTGAATAGATCTGCAATCGAACCGTCGTCCCCGGCTGGTGGTCCAACGGGTCTGTTTACTGTGCATAGCGGGACTAACATGTTTCGCGTTAGAGGTGTAGGTGGATCTGGATCTGGCAGGGGATCAGGTGGTGGTGGAACAAGTAACCGCAGATATCCTGCACCTCCGAATGCTCCTCCAGCGGTGAGCATAGCTATTGACGCAGACGAAGCCGTGGTGCTCACAAATCCGGAAGAGAGACAAGCAGTAAAGTTGCGCAGCAAGTTTCATCCTGCACTGGTCGCTATAACAGAGCGATTAAAGAAGAAGAATCCAATCGCGGCGGTTGCAGAAGTGAAGTTTGTTCGCGATGGTAAAGCTGAAATTCAGATCTGGCTGACGGAGAAAACGGACAGCAATCTGGCGAAGCTGAAGGAGTTGGGCTTTGAAGTCGTTCTCGATCCAAAGACTTCGAAGCTGGTGATTGGCAAGTTACCGATTGAGAAACTCGAGGCTCTCGCTACGCTGGACTTCGTTCGTTTCGTCGCGCCCCGGGTCAATCAGTAGACGCACGGAGAGATCAAAGTAACAAAGGAAGAACAAAAACAATGGCACGCTTTTCAAGTCCTCTTAATCACGTAACAGTTGCGGCTCCGTGTCCGAGCGATTGGGATCAGATGATCGGAATCGAACGCGTAAGGTTTTGCGGTCAATGCAATCTCAATGTCTACAACTTGTCGGCAATGACTAGAGCGGAAGCCGAGGGCTTCATTGCAAACAACGAAGGCCGTTTGTGCGTGCGCTTTTACCGGCGCGCCGATGGATCAATCCTCACGAAGAATTGTCCGGTGGGCCTCAGGGCCATTCGACGGCGAGTATCGCGCGTGGCCCAGGCAGTGAGTACCGCGGTTCTTAGTTTCTTTGCAGGTCTTGGTGTTTACAGTCTGACAGATGCCAGATGGCGACCGCACGAGCACGTGATGGGGGATATTCCTGTGACCCCGACAATGATGGGCCGGCCCCCGCTGCGGGTTCAAGAAAGAGTGCAAAGACAACTGCTGGAAGTTGAGGGACAGATGGAACTTGTGCCGACACCGGATCCTCCGGCAAGGCGAAAATAAGGCCACGCCTGGTGCAGACAGATCGCAAACGAATCAACATCAGATCATTGTGACGGAAAGTCGCTGCGGAAAGATCTCTAAGTGTCATGATCAACTGACATAAATCACAGTAAAGAAGGGCGGTTTAACCCCGCGGGCTTTTTTTAGCTAAGTCCTGACCAATTAAAGACAGCGGGGGTAAACCGCCCTTCCTTACTGTGATTTATGTCAGTTGATGATTTCAATTAGGTTTTGAATTTCGTGATCCCAAACAATCAAACTCCAAAGTCGCGGCGAAAGTAAGGCCATGCGTCATATAGATAGATCGTAAAGGGAATCCACCAGCTCAGATCATTAGTCAAAGACAACAGCACGGTGGCAGCAGGCCATTGACCACTCCAGATCAATTGGGCAAGTCCAACTGGCCCAAGCAGCTTTCCCACCAATCCAACAGCCGCTAGAAGCCATCCTCGTTCCGGCACACGCGCGACCTCCCAG
>JBKPAC010000092.1:0-4096 GCA_046726175.1 Acidobacteriota bacterium | reverse complement strand
ACCGTGGAAACTGAACTCGACGTTGCCCTGATACGCCGCCATGGCACCCTGCTTGGCATAGACTTCGCCATTCAGTTCGACTTTCAGGGTGTGACGATTTTGTAGCAGAAAACTGCCTGCCACTCCCTCCTTCTCCATCTTATCTTGTTCAAACAATTTGCCTTTCATTTCGGATTCACCTTTTGGTCCGTTTTCCATTATACTTCGCCTAAACAAGAATTGCGCTCGCGAATTTAGCGAAGTTCTCGTCGTTCGGATTCTTTGTCCTTAGCCTCCGCCAAGTGGGATTGTTTGCCGCAGGCTCGATTCTTCGGTGTAGAATCTGACGATGCTGTGCAGGTGGATGACTTCAACTTTGGCTATCCCATTAATTGCAGGGTTGATGTCCGGCGTGCTATCAGACGCTGCAGCGGAGGCGCAATTACCTGACCGCCCGCCATCGCTTGCCGGCGTCGAGGCCTTCTCGGCTCCGTTGAATGAAGGTAATGCCCTGATCGGCATCCGCCCGGACGGTTGGACAGCCCGTGATTGGATCAACTCAGAACCGCTGGCGTTAGAGGCACTCCGCGGAAAGGTGGTGCTGGTGCGGTGGTGGACGGCGCCCGGCTGTGCGTTTTGTGAAGCCAGCGCACCGGCTCTTAATTACTTCTGGAGCCGTTACGCTAGCCGCGGACTAGTTGTCATCGGATTTTACCATCACAAGTCATCGGAGCCTCTAAGTTTGGCCAATGTGAAAAGACAGTCCCGCAAGTTCGGCTTTGAGTTCCCGGTGGCAATCGATCCGGATTGGAAAACGCTGCGTCGTTGGTGGGTCGACAAACACGATCGCGGCTGGACGTCCGTCACTTTTCTTCTCGATCGGCGCGGTGTAATCCGACATGTCCATCCGGGAGGAGCGTTTTTCAAAGGGGAACCTGGTTATGATCTCCTTGAGAGGAAAATCCAAGAGTTGCTGGACGAGTCCTTTACGACATAAATCCAATATGAAAGGGACTACGCGCAAAACCGCGAGGCAGATTGCCGTTGGCGCTTCCTCCGCGTTTTACAGTGAAATTCTCCGCAAACGCAGCGCGTTCGCGATCACGGATACGGAGCTAAAGCTCATCGCTGCGCCTGCGATCATTGGGCTAAGGAGAAGTCCGAAGAATGGATAAATGGCACCGGCGGCAATCGGCACGCCGAGCGCATTGTAGATAAACGCGAAAAAGAGATTCTGCCGGATATTCCGCATCACAGCGCGACCCGCGTGCATGGCTTTGACAATTCCAATCAGGTCGCCTTTCACGAGCGTGATGCCCGCGCTCTCAATCGCTACATCCGTTCCTGTGCCCATTGCGATTCCGACGTCAGCGGCAGCCAGCGCCGGCGCGTCGTTGATACCGTCCCCGGCCATCGCGACGATGGCGCCTTTTGATTTAAACTTCTTAACGATATCGATCTTTTCATCTGGCATCACTTCGGCTTTGTACTCGTCGATACCCAATTCGCGCGCAACAGATTCGGCCGTTCGACGATTGTCACCCGTGCACATAATGATCTTTAGGCCCATCTGGTGAAGCTCGCGAATTGCCTCTTTGGTGGTGGGCTTGATTGGATCGACAATGCCGAGAACGCCGACTGCGTTTCCATCTACCGCCAGCCAAACCGTAGTTTGCGCTTTCTCCTGCAAGCGATGGGCTTCCTTCTTTAGCTCGTCGGGGATCGCGACGTTCGACTCAGTCAGAAACTTTTCTTTTCCGACAAGGACGATTCTGCCGTCAAGTCCGCGGCCGGACGGACTCGCTGCGGTGAGCTTACCCGACACGCCGCCACCCGTGATGGACTGGAAATCCGCCACATCACGCAGCTCGACTTTTTCTCTTTTCGCGCTCTCTACAATTGCTCGCGCCAGCGGATGCTCGCTGTGAGATTCCAACGATGCTGTGATTTGTAGAACATCGCGTTCACCCGTGGCGTCGGTGCCAATTCGGCTGACGACTTCTGGTTTGCCGGCTGTTAGCGTGCCGGTTTTGTCTGTGATCAAGTGCGTGACTTTTTCAGCGGTCTCGATGGCTTCCGCATTTTTGACCAAGACTCCTGCTTGCGCGGCGCGTCCCACTCCGACCATGATCGACATCGGTGTTGCCAGCCCCAGGGCGCACGGACATGCAATGATTAAAACCGAGACGGCGTTCACGAGTGCGTAGGCCATCGCCGGTGCAGGTCCGATGATCGACCAAATCACAAAGGTGATCAGTGCAATGGCGATGACCGCCGGAACAAAATAACCCGAGACCGTATCGGCGAGTTTCTGAATGGGTGCACGGGTGCGCTGTGCATCGGCCACCATTTGGACGATCTGTGCAAGCAGCGTTTCCGAACCGATTTTCTCAACGCGCATTAAGAACGAGCCGGTTTGGTTCAGTGTCGCGCCGATTACTTTGTCACCAGGAGCTTTGCCCACAGGCATCGGTTCACCAGTAATCATCGATTCGTCGATATTGCTTTTGCCTTCAATGATCACACCGTCGATTGGGACCTTCTCGCCCGGCCGAACACGGAGCATGTCGCCTTTTTCAATTTCATCTACGGAGATTTCTTCCTCCCGGCCATCGCGAACTCGATGAGCGGTTTTTGCGGCAAGATTCAGCAGCGCCTTGATCGCCTGCCCGGTCCGACTGCGGGCCTTTGCCTCGATTAACTGCCCGAACAAAACGAGCGTCGTGATGACCGCTGCCGCTTCAAAGTAAAGCCCAACCTCGCCGTTGCTCCGGAAAGACTGCGGAAAAATTTCTGGCGCGATTACTGCAACGACGCTGTAGAAATAGGCTGCGCCGACGCCGACGGCTATCAGCGTAAACATGTTGAGGCTGCGGTGGACGATCGACTGCCAGGCGCGTGTGAAGAAAAAGCCGCCAGCCCAAAGCACTACTGGGGTTGCGAGGGCAAATTCGATCCATTTCGAGATTTGTTTCGGGACCATTGCCTCCACGTGCAGCCCCGGAATCGCGTGACCCATCGCGATAAACAGCACCGGAATTGTGAGGATGAGCGCGCTCCAGAATTTTCGTGACAACGATCGAATCCCCTTTTGTTCCTCTTCATCCCCTGCCCCAATCGTCTTTTGCTCCAGCGTCATTCCGCATTTCGGGCAATTACCCGGACGATCCTGCTCGATCTCCGGATGCATCGGACAGGTATAGATCATTGGAGATGCAAATGAAGGGCTAAGGACGGCATGTAGCAGCAGTCCTACAGACAGCGCACTTTTGCGGATCTCTATAAAATGACGAATCCCGAATGTCGAATGACGAAGGAATAACGAACTCGGCGCCCCTGGCTCCGACAACCTGTCCGTTCAGGCTTGTAGCTGTAGCCGCCTCGCTGCCTGCCACGCCGAAGCCTTGCGAAGGCGGGTGTCGAGGCGCTGACTGCTTGATCCACCAGTACGGCGCGCCGTGGTTACAACACTGCACAAACCTATGCCGCCCTGGCAGTTTCCATTTCTGCCGTGTATTTGCCGAAGCGCGCTCTACTGTTACACAGAGCGCGGTGATGAAACGCCTGTTGCGCGTCGGCCACGTTCGCCGGGTCGCCTTTCCAGGCTTTGAGCACAGGAGCTTGAAGAGCGCGCCCGAAGGAAAAACTCAACTGCCACGGTACGTGATCCAAACGATTCATCGCGTTGAGATGCTCTGTGGCTTGCAAATCAGTTTGGCCGCCCGAGAGAAAGACAAGACCAGGAACAGCGGCGGGTACCACCCGTTTCATGCAGAGCAGAGTGGCTTGAGCGACTTCCTGCACTGAAGCTTGCTGTGGACAATCTTTCCCCGAAAGCACCATGTTCGGTTTCAGCAACATCGCCTCCAGTAGGACACGGTGTTCGGACAAAGCATGAAAAACGATTTCCAACGTTTGGTGGGTGACGTTGAAATGACGCTCAATAGTGTGCGTGCCATCCATGAGCACCTCCGGCTCGACGATCGGCACCAGGTCTGCTTCCTGGCTCAGTGCCGCGTAACGCGCCAGCAATTCTGCGTTCGTCTCGATGCATCTGCGTGTAGGAATTTTCTCACTGATCCCGATCACCGCGCGCCATTTAGCAAAGCGCGCTCCC
>JBKPAC010000091.1:0-57994 GCA_046726175.1 Acidobacteriota bacterium | reverse complement strand
CTTCATGATTGAACCCTCAGTTAACTCCAGTTCCAACCACATCGGATCGAGCTTGGTTTCTTTCAAAATTGCCGCCACGGTGGAGACAAAAGTTGGCTGCTGGAATTGGCGCGCCGAAAAGTTTACCGAAAGCCGCATTGGCTCGTATCCCATTTCCTGCCAGTATTTGTTTTGAAGACAGGCTGCACGCATTACCCAATTGCCCATGGGTATAATCAATCCACTCTCTTCAGCAAGCTGAATGAATTCCGCCGGCAACAGCAGGCCGAGTCCCGGATGTTGCCACCGCACGAGCGCTTCCATTCCGACAGGGCGGTAAGTGGCGAGATCAACCTGCGGCTGATACTCGACGAAGAATTCTCCACGTTCTAAACCGGGTCGCAAATTACTCTCCAACGTAAGCTGCTTCAGCGCGTTGGTTGTTCTACCTGCGGTATAGAATTGATAGTTACTTCCCGGTTGTTGTTTGGCGCGGTCGAGCGCAGTACCGGCAGCTTTCAGGAGGGTCGGTGTGTCGCGGCCGTCGTAGGGATACAAACTAATCCCGATGCTGCTGGACATGAATAGTTCCTGCTCGTCGAAGATGAACGCTTGATCGAGAGCATCTTTGATAGCTCGCGCCGTATTCGCAGCATCCTGCGCGCGCGAAATCTGAGTTAAGAGAATTGCGAATTCGTCGCTGCCAAAACGCGCCACCGTATCGCTCTCTCGCACACAACTGGTGAGCCGCTGCGCTACTGATTTCAACACACGATCGCCAGCGTTGTATCCCAAAGAATCGTTAATGGTTCGAAAGCGATCGAGATTCAGCAACAACACGGCCTGCATGTGGTCGTGGCGCCGAGAGAGCGCTATCGCTTGCTTCAGACGGTCTTTGAAAAGTACCTGGTTTGGCAGATCTGTCAGCGCGTCGTGATACGCGAGGTGATTTAGTTTTTCCTGGGCATGCTTGATGTGGGTGAGGTCCAGAACAAAATAGACAATTTCGTCTTCAGTCTGTGTCGCACCAACGAGGACAGGAACTAGCGTCCCATTCTTATGGAGTAATTCGTTTTCGAACGGCGGACAGCTTCCAAACGCACTCAGTTTTTCAAGAGCTTCTTCATCGAGGTGATGTTGGTCAGGTTGCGTAAGCTCTTTGAGGCTCAGCTGATCTTCTCGAGTGTAACCAAGCATCTTTCGAACTGTATCGTTGGCGCCGGTGATGGCGCCTTCCGAATTCAGAAAGAAAATGCCGATTAGGTTTGAGTCAATCAGCCGGCGCAATCCTGCGTCTAGCTTGCTCTGAAAACCTTCGAGCAGCGATTCCTTGTCTGGCTCTTGATTCATAGTTAGATCGTGCTCCATCTGAGAAATGGTAGCTGGCAATCCGCACGGTCTTTACCGGGAGTGAGGAACTGTGGGTAGTTGGGTTGCGGGTCGGGGCTAGCAACCTGAGCTCTAGGCTACCAGAGAACGTAAGGTGTTTACAATGAGAATTTTGGGACCCCTGCCCCATCCCCATCAGGACCGGCGCTGCCGGGCCAAACTGGGGCTTATCCTGGCCAAACCTTCCTTCTCCAGCAGCGTCCTCAGATATTGAAGCGTAAACGGGGCTGGATAGGCTCGGTCGTTCCGTTCTGACCCCAAAAGCGCCAGGCAAAGCCGATCCAGCGTCCTGGCGTCGTGAACGTCGTACCAAGGGGGAACCATATCGACCCTTAAACCGATAGAGGCGGCATGGGCGCTCATGTGGCCCGCCGCGTCCGAGGCATTTGACGTAACGCGCTCAAACAACTCTGCGTGAACTTGCTTTAAGCCAATCAGCGAATACCCACCGCCCTCAACCGATCCTAAGACCAGGCGATCACCAGGTAGACCCAGCGACTCGACTGCCACTTTTAGAAAAGACTGCGGATGGTCGGGCAGTCGCCATTCACAAG
This sequence comes from Acidobacteriota bacterium, assembly GCA_046726175.1. GTDB lineage: Bacteria > Acidobacteriota > Blastocatellia > Pyrinomonadales > Pyrinomonadaceae > PSRF01. Next base: position 56,072 of record JBKPAC010000091.1, on the reverse strand, counting down.
GCAAACTGCTGGAAAACCCCTACAAAGAAGATCTTCCACAGCATTCGACAGAACTTCACCCAGGGTCTCTCCACGTTGCTGAAAGAGTTTGAAGTTCGAAGGAACCAACTCCCTCACTACTGATTCAGAACGCGCAGGAGTGAAGACAGCAACGGCTTCAGCAGAGCCGGATTCCATCAAAGCTCCGATATTGCAAGCTACATCGCGCAGGAAGCATTGCTTTAGCTTTATAGCCTCGATTTGCGTCAACGGAGGCGAGGGGCGCGGCTTTGGATCGTCAATTCCAGATCCTGGCAGATTTGCAATGAGTGCAAGGGCACACCGGTAGATTGGCGGTTGTGGGAGGTTAGACATTTCGGACATTCCCAATTCTGGGCTTCGTGATTAACGTTCAGGGACATAGCACACACATTTTACACAGAAGCTCGGATGTGAAAAGAGCTCAAGGCACATTGTGATCTCAAGTTGACGAATGATAGAAGCAATGCGAATGAAGACAACTTACTACGTTTCCGTGTTGGCGGGACTGCTCATTTTCTTCTCGAGCAACACCAATGCGCAAAGGCTCGCGTTCGATGTCATCCACTATGACGCAGAAGTTGAACCCGACATCGCGAGCAAGACTGTTAGAGGAAAGGTAGTTCTGCGGATCTCAACCTCTCCACCAGTGAATGCGCATGCGAAAAGACGTACACCAACTGGATACAACTCACATGTGTACCAAATCGAGCTAGATTGCGGTCAGCTGGTGATTGACTATGTAAGCGAAGGAAAGATGCCGTTGAAGTTCGAGCTCGCCGACAATCACTTGAAGGTCTTTATCCCACTTTCACAAATCAAAGTTCGCAATATCGCGATTGCTTACCATGGAACCCCACGCCGTGGGATAAGATTCTTCCCTGAACAAGAGCAGGTCTATACAGTCTTTTCCACCAGCCAGTGGCTACCCTGCATCGATGCGCCGCATGACAAGGCCACCTTGCGAATGCGATTAATCCTGCCGCGAGCCTGGACGGCCGTTGCAAACGGAACGCTGGTGAGAAAAATCTCTGCATCATCTTCGCGAAAGATTGTTCACGAGTGGCTGCAAGACAAGCCGATATCAACCTACACCTTTGGTTTTGCTGCGGGCCGGTTCGTCGTCGTAAGTGAACGCCCTGGCCGGCCAAAGTTACGGTATTTGGTTCCAATCATCGCGAAGGGTCCAAACAGTTCTCGTCCGATGTTTACACCTGATGAGGCGCGCCGAATCTTTCGCGACACGAGCGACATGATCGAATTCTACGAGGACCGTTCCGGAGTTCGATATAGCGACGACGCGTACACTCAGGTGCTCGCGACGGGCGGAGTCGAACAGGAAATGAGCAGCTTCACAGCTTTGCGGGACAGTTATGGCAAGGAGGTCCTCGCAAATGAGCGAGCCGTATGGTTGGGCGCTCACGAACTGGCGCATCAATGGTGGGGAAACATGGTCACCTGTCGGGATTGGAATCATTTTTGGCTGAACGAGGGCATCGCAACGTTCATGGCGGCGGCTTTTCTCGAGCATAGGTACGGTCGCGAGGAATATCTAAAAGAGATCGAAACGTATCGAACAAATTACGAAAAGGTGCGTGCTGCTGGAAAAGACAAGTCGCTGGTGTTTCCTGATTGGCTTCACCCGACTACTGACGATCGAACGCTGGTTTATGACAAGGGAGCGTATGTGCTGCATCTACTCCGGCAAGAGTTAGGCGAGGAACCCTTCTGGTCAGGACTACGCTTCTACACCCGGCGCTACTGGACGAGATCCGTCACTACTCCGGATTTCCAGAGAGCAATGGAAGAAGGTAGCGGTAAGCGACTGGAGGCCTTCTTCCAAAGGTGGGTGTACTAAGATTGCGGATTGCGGATTGCGGATCGCGGATTGCGCGGCTGATCAATCCGCAATTCGCAATCCCAAATCCGCAATTCCTATTCCTATTTCCTTCGCGGAGACAGCCGATTCAATTCGGCGAGAAGGTTGGCCGCGGCCGGAGGAGCCTTCATGGTTCCCATCACGATGTCCTTGTTCGACATCTCTTTACCGTACAGATCCTTGTTCACATCATCGTCTGGCCTCAACGTCGCACCTTCCAACGAAACGCCTGCGAAAAGGCCCTTCGAACGCGAATAAGTAAGAAGCTGTGCCTTCAGTTGAACGTCAGTCGCCGCAGCAGCAGTGCGGCCCACCGGTCCAGCGGTTGCGCTTGCATCAGCACCGATCGTGAATTTACTCGATAGCAGTTTGTCGATCGCGGCCTCGTTCATAACCAGCATCACGACTTCGGTCGCTGAGCCCCCAATTTGAAATCCGACGCTACCTCCTTCAACCCTGACTCCAGCCGGTGCCGACCAGCCACCGCCTGCCTTGCGGCACACGATAAAGCCGCGTCCATATTTCGCACCAACAATAAATGCTCCCTTTTTCAAGCTCGGAATCACGACGACGCACGCTGACTTGTTAAGTAGGTCGATTGGTATGCCTTTCTCAGGCGAACTTTGGATCTCTCTGAGAACCTTCGCCGCAGACTGGAGCCGTTCCTGTGTGTCTTTTAGATCCGGTAGCTTCGTCGTTGGGGCGGAACCAACAACAGTTGCAAAACACACTATTGCAACGAGCGGTAGCAAATTCTTAATTCGCACCTGTAAACCTCCTTGTATCCGACTCAATCGATCAGGGGAAATGAGAACTGAGGGTAGGCTGATACTGCTCTCTTCCTATGAAACTGTCAAACGATTGTAGAAGATCACAAATACCTACGGAACAGGCTTGCTCAGCACATTTGCTATTAACTGTTCCAAGCCTTCTTCGGAATTGTTATGAAAGTTTTTGTAGAGTGCCGTTAGCTGCGCCAGCATCTTTGCTCGAGCCTCCTGCTGTTCCGGTTTAGTGCTTAACGCAACGGCGCGAGCATAAGCATCAATAGCGCGATCGGCGACACGGTTTATCTTCTCGAGCATCGCATTCTGCTCAGGGGACTGAGGCTTGTTCCCGAACTTTTCGTTATATTGAGTTGAGAGTTGAGTGAACTCGCCCTTGAGGATGGTGCCGCCAAGCCATCGGTAGGTTAACGGGTCTTCGCGGTAAGGGCTGTTGAATTGCACGGCTTTTCGAAATGCAGTAGCAGCTTCAACTGGATCCTCGTCCTTCACCAACCAGCCGAGCGCGTAGTTCAGAAATCCCTGCGCAACCTCAACGTTCTTCATCGGATCAGCCTGAGTAACCTTCCCCGCATCAAGAAGTGCGATCGCCCTTTTAGCGTATCCAACCGTTTCGCTATTCAGTGACGCCTTGCCGGCGAGAGCATTGGCGTAACCAGCTTCGACCAAGGTTGCAAGAACGAAAAAGTTATCGGACTCGGTCTGAAGAAGAGGGCGACCGAGTTCAAAAGCTTTGGTGTAATCCTTCGCGGTGTAGGCGGCGAACACATCGTTCCCACGCCAGGCTTTTTCGTAACTCCCGATAAACCTCTGCACTTCTCTCACATTGTGATCGTTCTCAGCTCCGAATCTCTTGATGTATTCCTTCGCTGCCTCGTAAGCAAGCCGTTGAAACTCAGGGCCGGCTATCTTCTTGTTGCTCGAGAACGTTGCAAATAACTGTTCTCTCTCGGCATCGCGCTGTTGCTCTACCATCGTGGGATTCCGTTGGGCGGCGACAACCGAAGCGAATGTCAACAACGCGACAAAAGAATGAAGAAGCAGTGTGGGATTTTTGGTTATGTATCTCATCTGTTTTAGGGCATTGGCGTTGACAGCACAATGGCGAGTAACTTACTCAGGCCGGCATCCGAATTGTTATGGAGAGCTTTGTACATCGGTGTTAACTGACTCAGCACTTCGGCCTTTGTTGCTTGTTGTTCCGGGCTACTACTCAAAGCGACGGCGCGAGCATACGTATCGACAATGCGCGAAACAGTCTGATTAATTTGAGTGAGCAGCGCTTTTGCCTCAGGAGTCTCTGGCTTACCCTCATACTTCTGTTTGAATTCCGTCACCATGCTCTGATACTCACCTTTAAGAAGAGCCCTGCCATAGTAGTAGTACATTGTAGGCTCTTTCTTCAGTTCATCCGACTTAAGCAGCTTGAGAAAGAGCGCAGCTGAATCATTGGGTGATTGATCGAGTAACAATGTGGCAAGTGCGATGCTATGGAAGGTACGAGCCGCCGAAAGATCGCCGAGTGGTGACGGATCTTTAACTTTACCTGAGTCGAGCAGTTCGAGCGCCTTTTTCGCCAGCGTGATCGCCTCACTCGAAAAATCGTGATTGCCTGTCTGAGACGCATTGAAGCCGGCCTGGACCATCTTCGTCAGCACGTAAAAATTATCAGCTTCGGCAACAAGAACTTTGCGGCCGCGCTCGAAAACTTTTGGATAGTCTCTCGCAGCCAGAAGAGTGTCGATTTCCTGCAACCGAGGATCTTGCTGCTTTTCCGTTTGCGAGACTACAGCTACGTTAAGAACGAGAACTAGTATGGTAAAGAAAAGATACTTCATTGTGGTTTCGATTATTTCATGCAATCGATGACGCAGCAAAGATGATGCTGAACCACAGAGTCGCTGAGCCCCAGACGTCGCACAGAGATTTACGTCGCTCACGGCGCAGGGTTAATATGCATCCGCTTGCCGAGATGAAAACACAACGACCTATGAAGCCATCACAAAAGTGTAGACCACTGTCAGGGCTGTGGACCTGTGCCTGGTCAATCATAGTCACATTCAGTGTTGCCGTATCTCTACCTCTGATGGCCTCAACCTCACAGGAACCAGCAGGCGGCTCAATCAAGGACTTCAAGAAGCCTGCTAATCCTCCGGTCTACGGCGGAAGGATACAAAAAGGAACGAAATCTACTTCAACCGCCAAGCCTGACAGTGTGGACCCGGCGGCGACCAAACCCAAAGCAGACACATTGAGTAAGAAATCCGGTGGCGGCTTCGGATCGCTTTCAGGTGGCTTGCCAAAGCGATCCACTGTAGCTACGGCAACTGCCCGCCCAAAGCCGAGTGCTCCGCCGACTCCTGGCCCGACTGATGTCAATCAGGAACTTGAGGACGCTATTGCCGCAGGTAACGATGCGCGCAGCAGTGACCCACCGAATTACGCTGAAGCTGAAAAAGCTTACCGTCTTGCTGCAAAGATCGATCCGGAAGATTCTCGTCCTTACGAGGGACTCGGCAATATCTTTATAGATCAGCGAAAGTATGCAGAAGCTCTCGTAGCTTACGAACAGGCCGTCAAAGCTGGGAGCCAGAATCCCGAAGTATTTGAAAGCCTTGGAGACTCGTACCTCGCGATGGGCCGTTTTTCCGACTCGTTCAATGCGAGTACGCATTCAATCAAACTGGACGCAAAACGGCCGGGGCCTTACTTCACTCGCGCCTGGATTAATCTCTATCTAAAGAACGGCACAGCTGCAGGGGATGACGCGCAAGCAATGCTTGAGCGCTGGCAGCCCGCGTGGTCAGACGAACACCACTTCTACATCGCCGTAGTCGGCTACTTCGGCTTTCGACAAGCCGGCCGGAAGGACGATGCCGCCAAGCTGCTCGGTGAAGCGGCAAAGGCATGTACTTCTGTGGCTTGGGTTTGTCAGCCAATGCGGTACCTGAGTCGCGAACAGACCGCTGAAGAGTTCATCGCTCGAGCCACCGACAATGACAAGATGACCGAAGCTAAGACGTACGTCGGTGTAGATCTGGCACTCGAGGGAAAGATGACCCAAGCGCTGCCTTACCTGGAATGGGTGAAGGCGAATGGCAATCGAGGTTTCTATGAATATCCGCTAGCCGTGGCGTGGCTCGACAAGTGAGTACCTCAAACAGAACCGATCAGGTCTATCCCGTTGTTGGCGAAACGTCGGGCTGATAAGAGCCACCGCTCATCGGGCTCGTTCTCGTGTGACCAGGCAGCGTGCTTCACCATTAGAGCGAACTCCATAACTCGTCCCAGTGTCAGCGCAAACCTCCGCGCACCAGCTTCAACGGATGACTGGCCCTCCTTTACGGCACTTCGCAGCCAATTCTCGGCATGGTCCAACGCAGCGCGCGCCTGATGCAGAGCACTCTTGAGGCGTTCATCGTTCGTCGACTCGAAACAACGACTCACTTCGGATTTAAATGCTTCAAAGGCTGCATTGTGCGTTGAGTTCGTTTCATCCTTGCCTGTGAGACCGAGCGCTCGCAACGTATCCAGCGACAGCACGTTCGTTGTTCCTTCCCAAATCGGCAGCACCTGGCTGTCACGCAACAGTACTGGCAATCCCGTATCCTCAACGTAGCCGGCGCCACCGAAAGCCTCCAAAACTTCGCTGTTAACCAGCACTGCTTGCTTTCCGGTAACGAGCTTCATGATTGGAGTAAGCAGGCGAAGTAGAAGTACTTGCGTTTCGTCTATCTCCCGAGTCTCACTCTTTCCTGTTAACTCGGCGACCAGGAAGGCAAGATGAAACGCTCCCTCGAATTCCGCGTTGATTGTCGCAAGCGTATCGCGATGCAGCGGCTTCTCTGATAACGGCGCGCCGAACGCAACGCGTTTAGTCGCATAATCATTCGCGAGAGCTAAACCGCGACGCATCAAAGCAACCGCGCTGATTCCGTTCCAGAGTCGTGTGATGTTGAGAAGCGGAGCGATATTACGCACTCCGTCAGTTTCTCCCTTAACCAGGTATGCGGGTGTTCCTGACAAAGTAAGTTCGGCTGTAGGAACTTTTCGCGTGCCGAGTTTGTCCTTCAAACGTTTTATCTCGATGTTTCGCAACCTGCCGTTCTCGTCACGTAACTCCACGAAGAAAAGCGCAAGCCCTCGCCCGCCGGCCGGATTCCCTTCGGGCCGGGCAAGCGTCAGTGCTACTTGCGAATTGATTGCTGAAGCGAACCACTTTTCACCATAGAGTTCCCAGACTGAGTCGGGATCGTCCTCGTTAGTCTTGCGACGTGCAACAGTTCGCGATACGCCGACGTCGGAGCCACCTGTGATTTCAGTCATCCACTGTCCCGCCGTCCAAAACGCCTGCGGTGAACGTGAAGTCAGATGGGGCACAACGCGCTCAATTAATTTTCGGTTGTCCGATGCGATCAGAGTACGCGCTGCGCCATCCGTCATAGCGAGCGGACAGCTGTAGATATCGGTTGAAGGAGTGAACAGATACGCGAGGGCACATTGATAAATGCGCGACAGCCTTCCATGCTCTTGTTCATACGCTGTGGCAACAATTCCAAACTCTGCTGCCAACCGCTCGGCGAGTTTCCACACGCGCGTGAGTTGAATGTGGTCTATGCGGTTGCCCCAGGCGTCCCACTTTATCAGCCTGGGTTCTTCAAGGCGGTCATCGAGCTGCATTTTATAGAGCTCGCCTCCGGAGAGGCGTCCCAGCTCAAGAAGCGAAGGCTCGATCTCGTTGAGAACGTCGGGCGGTAAGACTCGTCTCAGGTATGAACGAAGCAGGTGATCGTCTTCATATTGGTTTCCGAGTTCTGGCGGGTGTTGCAGAGACATGAGTAGCGAACAACTACTTCGAGGTTAGCCGCCCTTCGTCAGCCGGACGAGACCTGTAGCATCGCGAACCAGCACATCTGCTCCGAGGAAAACCGGTACAGCCCATGTAGGAGATTCTGCAACTTCGTAACGATGGTCAACTGTGAACGCGGCGGTATTGCGGCGAGCGATTATCAAATCAGCTGCATTCGTGAGAAAGACAACGTGCCTTGGCGTGAGCAGTACAGAAGCGTGTTCGCCTTCCCTTCCTTCAGTGGCCCAGCGTAAGACGCCCGTCTTCGCATCGAGAGCAACAAACTGTCCCTTCTTCTTTGCAGAGTGTCCGTAGATTAACCCATCGCCATAGACTGGTGAACTCATGTACATCGCGACATCGGGATTCTTCCAGACCTCGGTTACTTCCCACTTGCCAGCTGTCTCTTTCAACGAATACGCGTGAGTCCCCTGACGAGTGCCAGACACGATCAGGTACTCTCCTGTCCAAACAGGGGTCACTATGTTCTCGTGCCATTCATCGGGGAAAGGAATGGACCAAAGCTGGCGGGTGCTGCGGGGATCCAACCCGACAATCGATCCTTCAGTCGTAAAAACAATCTGCGGTTTTCGTTTTATCTCGATTACCACGGGTGAAGCGTATCCTGGACCAATTCCCTTTATTGTCGTGACCGACTTCCCGTTTGCGGGATCGATTCCGAAGATCAACCCACCGTGGATATCGCTGCCAACCTGGACGTAAAGTCGTCCGCCCAGTGCAACAGGTGAAGCTGCCGTACCACAGAAAAGCTTTGATGTATCTACGAGGTTTGAAAAGTCTCTCTGCCACAGTTGTTCACCAGATCGCGTATCCCACGCTGTGAGGATGCCCGTCACACCCAGCGTAAACAGGCGATCGCCCATGATGAGGGGCGTAGAGTTTGGGCCTTTGGCCATCTGAACTGCGTACTGGTTCTTCTGAAATGTTGCCCGGTACTTGTGTTGCCAAAGTACCTTTCCGTCTTCGACATTAATAGCAGTTACGATCTCCTCGGGATCGCGACGGCTATGAACAAAGGCACGCCAACCCGTGACGACTGGCGACGAATAACCCTCGCCCACATCAACGCGCCAGGCAGCTCGGAACGATTTAGGCCATGACAACGGCGTGTTGACGGCGGGAACGAACCCATCACGGTGTGGACCACGCCACTGAGTCCAGTCCTGTGCCTGAGCACTCGACGTTAGCAACAAAGCAACGAAAGAAATCGTGAGTAAGTATCGAGAAGTCATCGTCATTCAGGTTGCGGCAATGGTTTTGATAGGACGGTCGCGATCAAATCACTCAGGCCCTCAACCGAGTCGTTGTGAAATCCTTTGTACAGATCTGTCAATTCCGCCATAACCTTGATCTTGAACTTTTCCTGATCCGGTTTAGTGCTGAGCGCGACAGCTCGCGCATAAGCATCGACTGCACGATTACCCTCTTTTAACACCTTCTCAAGCGCAGCCTTCGATTCGGGAGTTTCGTCTTTTCCTTTGTAGTTCGTAGTGTATTCGGTAGAGAGTCGCTCGTACTCGCCGTTCATGATCGCTGTGCCGAGAAAGAAGTAGGTTGACGGATCGCTCTTCGTACTTCCGAATTGGGCCGCCTTCAAAAATCCGTCCGCTGCTTCAACAGGTGATTTGTCCTTAAGGAACCAACCCAATGCAAAATTGAGAAACCCGCGAGCATCATCGATCGATGTGAATGGATCAGGCTTGGCCAGATTGCCCGAGTCGAGCAATGGAAGTGCTTTCCTCGCGAGAGCGGTTGCCTCACTGTTCAAAGACTGGTTGCCGCTATACGAGTTCAGGTATGCGCCGCGAATCATCGAGCCCATGATCGAAAAATTCCCAGGCTCCAGATTCAGAATCTGTTTCCCCACTTCAAAACTCTTGTTGTATTCCTTGGCGTTGTAAGCTTTGAAAAAATTGACTTCCAGCGTAGCTCGTTCATATAGCGCAACAAATTTCTTCACAGCCTGCGTGTATTGGTCATCGTCATTACCAAACTTTTGCAAATATTCTTTAGCAACGTCGTAAGCCACTTTCTGACCTTCAGCGCCACTTTTTTTCAGATCGTAGTACTTCGTGTAGAGAGCTATCTTCTCCTCAGACATCTGAGGTGCAGTTGACTGGGCGACGACTGCAGACGAGAAGCTTAGAGCAACGGTGATCAGGAGTATTAGTATTCGCATATTGAGATTATCCAACCTGAGAAGCTGTGTGAGCAGCGATAGCTTTGTTTGTTTCTGGGTGGAACAGCAAGCCACTACTGAGCTAAGAACTTGCGGATTAAATCCTGTTCCTTGTCGTCTTTCAACCGCGTAAAGAGTCTGGTGCCGAGCGTCTTGATAGTCTCTGGGCGATCGAACGGCAGCTTCGCGTACATGTTGCCGCCACTGAAATGGCAGGGCTGGCAGCGGCGCTGAAGGATTGGCTTTATCTGTGTCGCGAAATCGACCTTCTCCGAGTCACCACTCGTTGTTTTTTCAACGTGAGGGACGGAAACGCTGGCGAGCTTTGTCGGCGGCCGCATGAACGCGTAGAAACAGATTATCAAAGCCACGAAGAACAGGAGGACGGCTACGCGCATGGCGTTATGCTACTCCCGCTCTCGAATAAGCGAAAGCCTATTCTGCCGAAATTGTGACGAACCGAAGCGCTCCGAACTTCTAGAATTAAATACAGAATTCCGTCGATTTACCGTACTCGAAGACGTTTCCAACGATTTGCCTCAATCATCTTGTTTGGATCGTGCGCCCAGCCGCTCAGATCAAGCCGGAACGTCCCTTTTTGAAAGGGGAGCCCATCGATTACCGGTCGGCGATCGTTCTGAAACCGAAGGATTTCAAGATCAAAAACAAGCCGCATCCTCGCGTTATTCCGAGTCAGCGTTACTTCATTAAAACGCAAGGCGCAGGCACCACTATTTGAGAATGACAAGGTCGGAACCTTGGTGCCTTTGGCCCAATCGACATCCTCTGGCCAGTAAAACGTCATGTTGTCTGGACGGAACGATGTTTCTTCCACTGACGTCGATGCGTCGCCTATCTGTTTCGGAACCTGCTCTGCCAGGATCTTGAGTTCCGACATCGAAAGGACATTTCCCTTCTCGTCACGCACGATATAGTTAACCGCAGCTGGATTGCAGGACTGACCGTACGCCGAAGCTGTAACAACCGATGTGAGGATTAATAGGAGCCAGAATAATCTAGCCATATATATTTTTCCCCAGGTTTCAAGTTCGCGCTACTGTCGTTAACTGAATCGAATGGAGTCAAACCATCTCGAGAGTGAATTCTTAGGACGGCCGTTCCTTACTGCCCGAATCACCAGTAGATATGACTGATTGCAGCGATCCATAGCCGCCTTGAGACCGACTCGAGCGAGAAGAGGCGCCGCTCAGTCGAGTGCGCATTCGCCGTTGCCACTCGCTGCTTTTGACCTCATCGACCTCCATTTGTTCAGCCGATTCTTGCAATCGCTCGCCACCTAACTCGCGCATCTTTAGGTAAAGCAGGGCCGGAACGATCGACATCAAGGGTACAATAAATATGTTCGTCAGTCCCAGGATTTGTTGATAGATCTGTTGGGCCAGCGTTGGTTTTGGTCGGGGATGGCCTCCGATACTCACCGCAACCCGTCCAATTATCAAGCTAAAAGCCATTGGAATCAGAAACTGCAACACAACCACAATCACCACGGTGCGCCATGATCGAGCAGCCAGCTCGCGAGCGCGACGCATTGCCGGTTTTTTTTCGAGCCCTTCCATCAACACAACCGGCGCATACATGGCGTATCGAACCGTAGCGATAATTCCGGGAATTATCAGCAACCAACCGAACACGATTCGCAAAGTGACGCGAATTGCGGTTCTCAGAAATGGCCGCCATCGACGCCTGAGTACATTGAATGCTGCTTTGAGATCCACTGGCCGCAGTGGTGCGATTTTCAATTGGGTGACGATGATCGCAGTCATTCCCGAAATCGCGGAAGCTGCGACGAAATACGAGATCGCCAGCAGCAACCCGTCAAGAGCTAAACCACAAATCACTGCGATCTTTGTGAAGTGCCATCCCTTTGGTTGACGCTGAAGCAGGAATTGAAAACCGATCAATAGGAACGTGAAGACGATGGCAGGAACGTGTGCCAGGAAGGAGATCTTCACAAACTTCGGAAAGTACTCGCCATAGAGAGCGAACGCACGGCGATAGAGCGCTCCGATCCCTTCGGCCTGGGCGCGCAATGAGGTACCAAAGGCGGCAGCCGTTTGCGGACGCTCAGCCGGATCTTTTGCGAGCGCACTCATGATCACCTTGACCACTCGCTTCGGCAACTTCTTCGTCTTGCTTTGTAGATCCGGAGGTGGGTTTTCAAGATGGCCTCGTATGATGCTCGTAGTATCACCTGCGAACGGAGGATCACCTGCGAGCATCTGGTACGCAATCACCCCGAGACTGTAGATGTCAGAGCGAGCGTCGAGGCTCTTTGCCGCGCACTGTTCCGGAGACATGTAAATCGGTGTTCCCATAATGGCCCCGACTCGTGTCAGCGCAGCTCCGTGAGCAACGTTTTCCGTCAAGGGCGAAAGTGATCCGGCCGCGTGATGGCGCGTTGCATGATCAAGTCTGAGTGTCTTCCCATCTTCATCAGTGAACGCGTGAGAAGAACCGGTGAACAAGGGCGCGGCGGCAGCTTGAGTCGCAGCAGCTTTCGATGCGAATAACTGTGTTGCGTCAGCTTCCTTCGGCTGTGGGACCATCGTAGATGCCTCGAGATTCGGCACCGAACTCTCTTCAACGTTATAGAGGAGGGTGTCGGTTTCCAATTCCCGTGCATCCAGCTTGTGAGGCGGAGGCGTGGGCCTGGGCTTACTCTCAACGGCTTGGGCCAACTCTGGCTCTCCGGATTGTGCATCGCCTCCCGCAACCTTAGCGATTCCAAAATCGAGCACCTTTACACGGTAGCTTCCCAAACGATTCGGTTCGAGCCAGATATTCTCAGGCTTAAGATCACGGTGAATGATTCCTTGCTGGTGTGCTTCCTGCACGGCTGAGCAAACCTGTTCGAGAATGTCGACGACCCATTCGAGTGGAAGCCTTTTCTCTTCTCTCAGAATGTCACCGAGCGTGCAGCCATCCAGATACTCCATGATGAGATAGGCGACTGGCTCGTTGTTCGCTTCCGCAAAACCGAAGTCCGTGACATCCACAACATTGGGGTGACGTAAACGGCCCGCAGCTCGCGCTTCACGTTTGAAGCGTTGCACAAACTCTTCGTTGCGCATGAACTGTGGCGCGATGAGCTTGAGCGCGACATAGCGTTCCGTGCCAAGGTGGGTCGCCAGGTACACTGCACCCATACCGCCCTGCCCCAGGAGCTTTTCAAGACGGTACTTCTCGTCAAGCACTTGCCCGACGTATTGTTCAAGTGAAGTCATTTCGAGAGGATCTTACAGCCGCGTTCCGGCCGATTCTGCATTTCGTATATTGCGGTGTTACTACGGAGTTCGAAGATTCAGAGTTTCCCCTAAAGACTCGGATGAGGCAAGCCTAAGCGCGCAGAAATGAAATTTTTGTTTCATGGAACCGCTCGGGTGCGGCCCCGGTTGAGGCATTTTCCTACCGGATACGCATCAGACTTCGCGACGACACAACATAATCGCCCGATAGCGCAGCCTGAGCTATGTCCACCTGACTCAGCAAACGAATCTCAGGCCGTTCCAGTTGTTCGGCAAGAGCTTCAGCGCGATCAAAATTGCGCCTTCCGAGCTGGGCGAGCGCTTGGCGAAGGTTTGTGACGAGATTTCCGACGCTAGAGCCTCCATTCGTCAGCCACTCATCGTTCTTAAGGTAGCGGTTTTCAAATCCATCCATCACCGCTGCGGCAGTAACCAATTCGTTGATCTGGCTTACTATTCCACCAATGATTGCAAAGCTCTCTTCCGAATCTACCTGCGCATAGGCATTGGCCAACTGAAACTGCTGCGAAACCTTCTGCGAACCTCGAGGCATCTCGGAGATACTCGATCGGGCGTCATTCAGACACTCGAGTGCTCCTTTCTTATCGTCCTTTGCCAGCAACATACCCGCCATGCGCTGGAGGATCTGAATGCGTTGGTCGAGTGAGATCGACTTTCCGAGCATGGACCGTGCTTCTTCAAGCTTGTTCTCGTTCAACGTTCGCCAAATCGCCTGGTTGTCCAGTTGCTCGAGTATTTGCCTTCGCTGCATAGGGTCGGAAACAAAGTCGTTGACGATCTGGCGAGCGCGCGCATTATCACCAGCATTGCTGGCCTTCCATGCAGCCTGTTGATAGACGTGCGACCGCATCTCCGGAGGATACTTTGCCGCCAGCGCAAGAACGTCATCAACAGTTCCATTATTAACTGCCTCGTTAACATCGCTGTACATTTGGGAGCTAGGGTCCATGGTGCGTGAGACTCTTTGAGACCATTGCTTGAAAGCTTGGGCGCGTTGCGGCAGATACTTTTCAACCATAGGCAAGGCAGCTCTCAAATTACCTTGCATATTTTGCACCTGATTAGCGGAAATCGGATCGGTGGGAGAAAGCGACAGAGCTGTTTTCACGATAGTGTCGAGCAAGTCGCGATACATGAGCTCATTGGCTTGAGGCGGAACGAATGAAGTGAGCAGATTGCAGGCGATGTTCGATAACTCCTGGTTCCGAGCCAGATCCTCACTCTTGATGCGGTTAATCACCGTCTCATACAAGCTCTGCGCCGCGGCCGGATTCTTACGTTGCAGCTCGGCCAACAGACCCACCAGCTCGTACGACAAGCCACGCGACACACTTTCACGGGCGATTTGCAATGCTCGATCCGGATCTCGCGCCGAAATCATCCGGGAAAGATATAGTTCGAGGTTTCGCTCGTTCATTTGACTGATGGCTTGAGCCTCTATCGGGAAACGAGTTGCTCTCAGGAAGTTCAACGCCAATTCAGGATCGCGTCGCGCCATCCGTGTTACCACTTCCTGCCGTTGCTGATTAATAAAGGGAAAGATGTTGTATAGCTGCGAGTCCGTGTAATCGACACTGGCAACCAGGCTGGTCATCTCTTTCGTGACGTCTTGGAAAAGCGCTCTCGCCCGCTTTTCGTCGCGATTCCAAAGTAACTCGGCGACACTGCACGACAGCGCGATGCGGTTTTCGGCGTTTTTAAGAGATGAAATCCTCGACGCGACCGTTTCGAGGAGATCGAGGGCCTTCTTCTCGACAACAGGATCGATTGTGTCGTTCTTTACGGCGATCTGTTGAGCTGATGCTGAGCAAGCCAGGATGAGGAACGTAACCGACAACTCAAGCGGGCGGCGGAGTCGGGACATGGAGAGTCTCCTTTCGCGACGGCCAAACACTTCAAGGGAGCGATGTTTTGAGGCTAAAGGGGGCTTTCGCGTTTACCGTAACGACGGAATTTTTCGAGTCGAATCCGACACTCAGTACGTGATGCTCCACGTGTCGAATGGTTTGAAGGGATTACCCCCGACATCCCGATTGACTTTTACGTCTATTGTGGCCCGAGGACCCGTTCCAACGGCCGTTGTAAGCGCGGAGCTGCCGCGAAGGAAATAGTCCCTTGTTACACCGCCAATGGTCGCGGTGAACCGGCTATTCGCCGCGCTGTCATTGAACCACAACCTGGCGGTGCCGCTATTATGGCCCGCTCCGGATGATGCGATACGCACTGAAAGAGTAATTGACAGAACGTCGCCCGTGCGGAACCCAGCGGCACTATTCTGAGACAGGTTAATCGTTCGCAGCACTGCGTTATTAAACCCGCTGCTGCCACCGGAAATATCGTTTAGCTGGCCTGATCCAATGAGCACTCCATTCCTGAACACATCTGCTTTCAGATCGAACCGAGTGCCTACGTCATCACTATTCTTCAAGCCCAGCCAGACTCGAGCGGGTCCCAGTGCTGTCAGTGACTGAAGATTAACAGTCACACTTACATTGCTCGACACTGACGATTGTCCGTCCGTTACAGCTACTGCAAATGAATAGACGCTACCGGCCTGCGCCGCGGTCGGCGTCCATGTGAAGGCTCCCGTCGACGAATCGATCGAGGCACCAGCAGGAGCTCCGATAAGCGAAAAGACCAGAGTTTGTGGCGGTTGATCTACATCGAAAGCTTGAGCGGTAAACGTCAGTGGGCTGCCGTATGTAACGGACGCAGTCGCCGGCACTCCGGTGAGCACGGGTGGATCATTTACTCCCGTCACCGTTATGTTCACAGTCGAGATGTTTGAATCGAGAGTGCCATCGCTCACCTTGAACGAGAAGCTGTCAGTCCCAAAGAAATCAGGGTCGGGTGTGTACGTGCGGCTTTCCGCTGCCCCTGTCAACATGCCGTGAGACGGCGGTGACGTGAACGTATAGGTGAGCGGACCGCCATTCGGGCTCACAGAGGTCAACGTAATGTTCACAGGCGAATCTTCTGAGGTCGTAACAGACTGCCCTTCTGTTCCGGGAGGATTGACACCGTTGATACCGGCTTCGATTGCATTCTCAATCGCGTCCGGAATGTTAGAGAAGAAGTCGTAACCAGTCTGTTGTTCTACGTTGTCCACAGTCGTCAGAAACGAGTGCCAGTCTTCGTTTCTGATTCCCTGGACGTTCGGCATGAGCACAGCGATTGTTTTCGAACCTGCAGTGACGCGCGACGCATCGCCATCACCTCTCGGAATCACCAGGGCGACCTTCCACGTAAACGCCGGAACGGTAACGTGCCCGTCCGCAATCAAATTGGCAGGACCATTACTTCCCGTTCCACCAATTCCCAATGGTCCAGAGACAATGTAGATCTCGTTGTCTTCACCATTGGCGGTCAGCAAGCTACGCAGCTCGTTTTCGAGGTCCGCCCATGGACCCTGATTGTTGTCGGGGGCCTGCGGAACCATATTCGACATCAAGTAGGTTTCCTGGTTGATCGGAATTCGATTCTCGTTGTCACGATCAGCGTTCGGAGTCATGTGTCCGCGGTCAAAACCTGTGGAGAAATAATCAGTCGCCTGGACCCGGTACCAATCGGGAGGCACTGCAGGATCCGGACGGAAAGTATCGACACGCGCCAAACTGCCAAACCACGAAGTATCCAGATGCCAGCTGACCCAGTTTGGAGTTCCCTTGTCCCTGTTATACGAGAGTGTGTACGTCGGCTTCACCATCAGATAGTTCTCAGGATGAGCTGTATCGGCGGTTGCGTTACTCGGATTACCAAGCTCGAGGTGCACAGTCGGTGGATAAGGAGCAGGTGCGCCTGCGGCTGCGACGGTGAACGAAAACACATAATCCCCGAGCAGGTTGTCGGTATTCGGACCTGCATCGTCAAGATCCTGATCGTGCACGGCGCCTTGGATGATTGTTACCGTACATTGCTCGCCGAACTCGAAATTTGAGTTCGGGGTAATCGCATATCGCTTGAAGGTGTTTGAGATTGCGACCGTTGCACTGTCGTGAAGTCCTGAGCTCGCACAACTGATACTGAACCATGAAGAATCTACGTCAACAGGCTCGCTAAAATTGACGGTAACTGTCGCATCGTGAGGCACGTTGAAACCGTCATCGATTGGATCAGTGTTTGAGATCCATGGCCCCAGCTCAACGATCGGAGCAGTTCGTCTCGGGTTTGGCGCGCCGGTAAGAAAATCAGCGCCGTTGTCATTCGTGTCCGTAGCGCCACCGTTCCTTCGGAGCACTGATTGTGCGTTTCCTCCGGGAGGTGCATTCGCGGATCCCTCAAAGCAGAAGCCAGATGTCGAAGGTGAACTGCCGTAGCCGACGAAGTCCACCAGATCAGGATCGCCTAGTGGACAAGTACCAACGAGGCCTTGGGAATTATTTACCAATGCGACCTTGCCAGTTCCTGCCGCCATGTTGACTTCGCCGGAAATGTTCCCCGGCGGTAACGCCGAGCCCACAGAGCCGCCGCTGCCGAGACTGATCAGATAGTACTCGCCAGGTGCAATCGAGCCGCCCAGCGGTTGCTTGTTGTTGTTCCAACCGCTCCCGGTCGAAGAAGCGTACTGCAAGGACCAACCGGTGAGATCGAATGTCACAGTCCCCGGGTTATACAGCTCAACAAAATCATGAGTGTACGTAGCACCAGTGTTCCCACCACCGCCATAGACTTGACTGATGACGACATGGTCCGCCGGAGGAGGAGGTTGTTGAATCGTCAAGCTAATCGAGGTTGAACCGGAACGGCTTTCAGCGTCGGTGATCGCGACTGGAAGTGTTTTCGGACCTGGCGTGGTTGCAACGTCCACTGTCGCCAGATACGTGAATGTGTTGCCTGCGCCGGAAAAGACTTGCCCTGCGGATCCTCCAATTGAAGTGAGATCGACAACTACGTTGATTCCGGTGCTTGTCGGATTCGTACCTGGCGTAACTACGACTGTCAACGCGGTCGAGTCACCAGGTTGCGCGCTACTTGGGTTTGCCGAGCCTGTGCCGGAGGGATTGGTTGATGCGCCGCATACGTTCATCGCGGAGGAAGTATTGCGCGGGTTTGGCGCGACAGCAGTAAAGTCAGCCGAGTTGTCGTTGCTGTCGGTACATCCTAAGCCTGCACGGATCGCTGCTGTGGTGTTCGTCAATGTCGCAGCGGGAGATGTTTCTGAACAATTCGCAGATCCGTAGCCAATAAAATCAACGACGGAAGAAGCAAACGGGCAGCCGCTCCCGGTGAGCGGAGTGGTGCTGTTGGTTAAGGCTACTTTGCCCGAGCCAGCAGCCATCGCAATCGTTCCGATGGCATCAGGGGTTGGCAGCGGTGTTGTGCCACCACTACCTGCGGCTTCCTGGACCAGGTAGTACTGTCCGGGCTGCAACATCACTCCAGTGAGAGCTGTCACTTGCCACGTCGTACCGCCCGACGATGTGTACTGCACAGACCAGCCTGACAAGCTCACCGCGCTCATGCCGGGATTGAAGAGTTCTATGAAGTCATGCGTAAGAGTTGCGCCGCTATTACCTCCACCGCCATAGACCTGACTGATTAGAACGCTGCCAGGAACAGCGGGTGGGCTGGTCACCGTGAAGGAGAACACCGCATCTGCGGTCATATTATCCGGAGGATCATTCGCATCCTGATCAGTGACCTGAGAAGCAGATACCGTAACGGTGCACTGTTCGTTAAATGCAAAGTCGTTAATCGGATCGATGACAAAAGTACTCGGACCACCGCTGACAACGGTATCGGCGACTTGTCGCGTGCCGCTTGTACCGCAGGCAATTTGAAACCATTCACCTGTGACGTTTACATCCTCGCTGAAGGTAATGCTGATATTTGAGGTTGCTGCAACGTCGGTAGCGTTATTTGCTGGAGTGGTTACTGATACGGACGGAGCGGCATCTGCGACGGTCCCGTGAGGCGTCAGACTAAAGTCGTCTACTGCGAGACCATCGTCACTACCTGAGATATCGACCGCTACCCAGCGAATCCAAAATGTTGCACCGTTTCCAATCGAGAGACTCGAAATCGTGCTGGAGCGACTAGCCCGGTTATTCGGATCATTTCCGTTCAGAGGGCCTGCTGCCAATGTCGTCTGAACACTGGAAAAGTCGAGCGCGTCTACGTCGGTCCAGGTGCCGTTACTTAGGCTGGTAGCGTTTGTGCTGATCTGAAAATCAATTCGGTCCGTGACATTGGTGGTGTCGCCCGATCTCCACTGCTCCCCTGTGTAAGAAATATCCAGAGAGGTTATGGTCGCACCTGTGTTGTTTGTGAAGCTCGCGCCAAATCTCGACTGCAGTGAACCACTGGTCAGCTCTCCAAGCGCTCGGTCTGTGTTGCTCGTTGGGCCAAAGCTGTACGTATCACCAGCAGTGCCACTGCCTGTGCCTGCTGAGTAGTTTGTGTTTGCGTTCGTTCCCTGCTCTGCTATGTCCCAGGACGTCGGCAAGCCGCTGGAGGCATTCGATGTTCCCGTCTGAGCCAGCGTGTTGAAGTCCTCGAGACTCGGTGAATCGAGCGTAGTCAATGAAATCGTTCCGCCGGGAGCTGCTCCTGAGCGAAAGTACGCGACGTGGACGATGATGACTGCTGCTGTAACGCACGCAAGCACTAGGCGAGACGCGGCTGACGCACGCCGCCCGTTACGAGAGGATAAAGTCACGGACGTTTCCCTTCGGTTGTAGGTTTTGACTCCGGAACGCAGAGGCGCCCAATGAATCGCCCAAGCAAGTAGCGGTTCGTCAATTATCGAAACGCAACGGCAGAATGGGACTAGCTACATCGTTACGAGGAAGAGCTCGATGGAGCTGCATTACTGACGCTGCGCGAGGTGCCCATTTGAGGCGTGCAGACTCTAGCGAATAATTCGTGAATCGTAAATAGTGAATCGCTAATCGTGAAGAAAAATGAGCCACGGATGAACACGGATAAAAACGGATCTGAAATGTCAGGCGATCAAGAAGAATCTTCTCTTTAAACTCCAGAGCCATTTTGATCCGCGTTCATCCGCGCCTCATTTTTTCTTCACGATTTACGCCTGTACATCACTGCGTAATCCGGAGGTTCGATATTCGAAGGCAGCCGAGGATCTGCTTCAGGTGGGCCTGCAACTAACTGCAGCGGAACAACGCCAGCCCAGATCGGCAGCTGATAGTCTTCTTCGTCATCCAAAGGTGGACCGGTTCGAACCTTTGCAGAAACTTCTTGAAGAGGCAACGTGAGTACAGTCGTTTGTTTCAACTCTTGTTCAGTTGGCTGTCGCGCATCGTCCCAACGACCGGGAACAACCTGATCAGAAATACAACGCAGTGCTTCGAGTTTCTCTGAACGCTCGTTAATTTCTGTTGCACGACCAAAGATCACCACCGAACGATAATTCATTGAATGATGAAAGGCTGAGCGCGCCAGCACCAACCCGTCGATCAGCGTTACCGTGACGCAAACATCAATACCTGCCCGCAAGGTTTTGAGCATGCGACTGGCCTGCGATCCGTGAATGTACAGCCGATCGTCCTTTCTGCCATATCCCGTTGGAATAACTACCGGGTGGTCACCGGCAACGAACCCGACGTGACATATGAAGCCTTCGTCAAGAATCTGGTAAACGAGATCGCGATCGAACAGGCCTCGTTTTGGCAGCCGCTTCAAGGTCGTGCGATCTGTTTGGGGAAACATGCTGGTCATTAACTAATTCCAGTCATCACTGCCACAAAGTACGAGCCAACGCTCGGGCATCGCTTGCGACGGGAATGCCTTCGAGGATAAGTACTCTCGAGCCGCGGAGCTCTGCTATAACACCACCTTCTCCCGTCTGCCAGGCTTGCCGCTCGTTCTCGCCTGGCGCTCCCGATTGTTCCTGTCGGGCGTGATTATTGGCCGTACTCTTCGCGTCCGGATACCGTCGCACTGTTCGTTTGACGTAAGCGTCAAAGAATTCTTTCGCATCATTCTCGTTGTCCCAAGCGGTCATCTGGGCCAGGAAGGTTTCGCCGGGCCTTGCTTCGTAGACGGCGTAGCGATCGCCAGCCCATCCTGCTGCTGCACGCCGCGATTCTGCCGGCGCCTTTAAGAATTCGTCGAGAATCAAGTAATAACTCCACTCACCATTTACGTCGTAATCAAGTCGCTTCCAATTTGCACCGAGAAGATTTCGAACATCGGGCATCGTGATCTTGGTTGGCGCCTCATGAGCAAAATACTTTTCCGGATGCAGTATCTGTTCTGTAGATTGCGGCAATTTGGTGAATGCTTCCGACACCATGGCCCACCCGCCGCGCTTGTACACCTGAGTCGCCCATTCCGAGCCCTCCTGATACGGAAAGACTAAAGACTCACGCAACGCACGAGGCGCTCGTTGAAACTGCTCGGACGAAGTGTTAGTTGAACCAACCGATCGAATGAAAGCCAGCGCAACGAGAGGGTTCTTCGCCATGTAGAGCGTCATGGCCAGGGTGGCATCACCTTCAATCAGCGCGTGTGCCGCAAGTTCAGCATCGGAATCGCCCTGCGGCCAGTGCTCAAACCTTCGAAGATTGAAATGCTGGTCTTGTAGCGCATGTGTCAACTCATGCGCCATCACAGGCTTTTGACCTTCCAACTCAATCCAATCAGCAAGGTAAAACTGCTGCGCTTTAGGGTCGTAATATCCAGCCACTTGTTCCGTCAGAAGTTTCACAACAAACGAGCGGTAGTGAAAATCAGGCGGGACTAATCCGAGTTTTTTAAGTGAGACTTCGGTCGCGTGCATCTCGGCTGGTGTCGTTTGTTCATCCATGTTGCGGATGACCATGTGCTCGATTTCAGTTCGCGATTGCGCGCCGCTCTTCACCGGTCGCAGGATTGGCAGCTCTCGGAGCTCGCTCGTCTCTTTCAACACCGCCTGAGTTGTGGCGACGATTGCAGCATTGCGTGCTGTGCTTGTAGCAGCTGCACTCGCGCCCTGGTGTCTCGCAGAGACCGCAAAGCCGGGTACGAACAAGGCAGCAGAGCCCAAGAAAACAGCAGTAAATAACGCTAGTATGACGCGGATTCTCTTTGACATACGGCGCGGTTCGCTCTTATAGTCCGCTGAAAGTTTCCGTTTAAATAGCTCAGAATTCATTCGGTTGTCTCTTTCTCTTGTGTTCGAGGCTTTCCTTAGATGACGAGTCCCGCACCAGAAGAGGTCTTTGGAGAATGGCACGAGTCGCCGCTGCGAGTGCGCTACTCTGAGACCGACAAAATGGGAATGGTCTACTATGCCAATTACCTTGTTTGGTTTGAAATTGGCCGGGCCGAGTATTGTCGCGCCCGGGGCTTTTCTTACCGTGACATGGAAGAGCAGGACGATGCTTTTTTAGTAGTGGCGGAAAGTTATTGCCGCTACAAGGCTCCCGCCTACTACGACGACGAGCTGTTGATTCGTACTCACATCACCGAACTGCGCCGCCGTTCCCTCCGTTTTGGCTACGAGATCGTTCGCCCCTCAGATGGACAGATAATCGCCGAAGGCGAAACCGGACACGTTGTTACCGACTCGTCGGGCCGCGTTCGGTCGTTCCCCGAAGGCTATGCCAAGCGCTTGCTGGCCCCTCCTATCTTAAAGACAAGTTCGTCGGGTGAGAAGGTACCTCCTGAGGAGGCGCCCTGATAAGTGAGGAATTAGCCGCCGGAGCGCCCTAACCAGACCTCGTTTGACATTTTCCATTTTTCATTTTGCCCCGTTCGCCGTGAATTCTGCTGTCTCAAGCTCACACCGTTACGGTTACCCACCAAATGACAAAGGAAAAATATCCAATGATATTTGTCAAATGGTTTCTTAACTCACGAATGATGTTGCAAGTTAAGGCGCCGAATCTCAGTGGCCTTACCGGTCGAGGAATCAACATCCACCACCACAGCACAGATTCGAACATCGCCCGTGGAGTGTTCAGCTCTGCGAGCGACGGCGGACGTAAAGCGTGAAATAACGTCCGCCTTGTTCATCCCGATCACTCCTGCATAGCTTCCCGTCATCCCAACATCTGTCAGATACGCGGTTCCAAAAGGAAGGATTCTTTCATCAGCGGTCTGCACGTGCGTGTGAGTACCGACCACGCACGACACTCGACCATCGAGAAACCAACCCATTGCGACTTTTTCGGATGTTGCTTCAGCGTGAATGTCGACCACTCTCACTTTAACGTCAGCCGGTACATCTCCCAGCAGAGATTCCATGACTCGGAACGGGTCATCTGATGGAGGCATAAACACCCGACCCATGATGTTCATTACGGCTACTTTCACGCTGCCGATTTCTCCGACCCACATGCCACTCCCGGGAGTGTTAGGCGGGTAATTTGCAGGGCGCAGCAGCCGTGGTTGCTTTCGAATGTATTCGATCGCCTCCTTCTTATCGAAAATATGATTTCCGGAGGTCATCACGTCAATGCCGGAGGCAAAGAGCTGTTCGCACAGACTCGGAGTAACGGAGAAACCGCCGGCGAGATTCTCTGCGTTCATAATTGCGAGGTCGATCTGGTTCTGTTCACGCAAGTCCTGCAGCCGCTCGAGCACTGCAAGCCGGCCAGGCTTTGCCACGACATCACCGATAAAAAGCACTCGCATAGAATTCGACGTTGTGATTACAAAAGAAAAGCCGTAACTCGCAATCGAGAGTGTGAATAGAAAGAAGACTTTCTATTTCCAGGATTACGATTCACGACTTACGGGCTCTGGCAGGAGGGATATCCGCATGAGTCGTTCCGAAGCCGTAATTGAACCTGCATAGACAGGTGGGTGACCTCTTAATGCCACCGCCTCTGGCATTTCTTAACGCTGAAGAAATGCACCTGGCGAAACGGCCTCGGTCTCCCTTATCAACGGCGTTGGCTCAATCATCGTTACTCGGTGGCGAGCCCCACAGAAGTTTCCCTCCGCCTACGCGGATAGTAACACAGCACGCTAAGGGAAAGAAGTAGCTAGTTTTGAAAGCAAAAACCATTTTCCATTTGCCATTGTACGTTTGCCATTTTTCATTTCGCTTGATGTCTACCATTGATGATTCCAAGTTGCGACTGTAGAATTCGCGAAACCTCAGACTGGAGATACCTCACTTGGAAAAACGACACCTTTTGGAATCCTCAATCCCGTGCAGACGAACTTGAAGAACGTTTGATCGATTTTGCTGTCAGGGTAATAAGGTTGGCAGCAAGACTGCCTCGAACCGCAGCCGGGAAACACATCTCTGGGCAAATACTAAGATGTGGTACGTCACCCGCACCTAACTATGGAGAAGCTCGAGGCGCTGAAAGCATAGCGGACTTTGTACATAAGCTAGCCGTGGTCCTAAAGGGGCTAAATGAAACCTCTGTGTGGCTGCGAATCATTAAGCGAAGTCAACTCTTAACGTCGGAAGAGCTCACTGAGATCATGATCGAAAATGGTGAGCTCTGCAGGATCTTCACGAAATCCCTAAAGACCTCCCGCAGACGGAGTAAATGAAAAATGGCAAATCTACAATGGAAAATGGAAAATGGTTTGGCGCCTTGAAGCGCGTTTTACCCTAACGACAGCTTATTCGCGCCTTGTTCGGCTTCGAGGCTGCTGCGCACTTTGAGCAGGCGGTCAAGCATTTCGGCGCATTCGGCGCTGCGGGCGGCCAATTGAGAGTCGGCCTGTTCGTGGACGTGCTTGAGGCGGTGAAGTTCGTCGGCGATGTGAAGCGCCGCGAGGATCGCGACCTTCAGAGAATCGACCGTGAGTGTTCCGGAAGAAATCTCGCGCATGCGACTATCAACAAACTCGGCGAGTTGAATGATGTATTCAGTGTCGCCGTCAGATCGAATGTTGTAAGTCTGGTTATAGATCTCTACACGGATTGTTGGGCTGGTCGTTGTGGCGTCCATACTGCCTTTAACCATCTGGCCGATCCCGGCGCTCATCTGAGCTCCTCCGCCATTTCGGGATCAAGAGCTGCGACCGCGTCGAGCATCGCTTCGACTTTCATTCGGATCGTTTCGCGTTCGGCCAGTAGCTTTTCAACTTGCGACTCGAGGCGCTCTTTCTCATTGAGAACGCTACCCATGTCGCGTCGCATTAAGGAAAGTTCTTTCTGTAGACTTTCGTTTTCTTGCCGCAGGGTTTTTGTGAGCTCGATAGTCCGGTAGATCTTATCTTCGAGATGCGAAAACTTTTCCAGTCCCGACAAACCAACCATCGACATTCTCCCTGAGAGGTCCTACCGATTCCAAGCTCGACGATTATGCGACTTCGCGCCCACAAGCGCAAGACTCATTGTGCGGTCAGGCAAGATTTATTTTCCTACTAATGCTGCTCCGCATTGAATACCCGACATAACGCAGACACGAGCGTTCGTTGGCGATCTTCCACTTCTTCGTCACGCAACGTTTTTACATCCGAACGGTATTCAATTCTCAAGGTCACGCTACGCCGATCTTCTGCCACTCCAGGTCCTTCGTACGTTCCCACGAGCCTGGCGCCACGACAATCTTCAACTGCTTGGCTGTCGATCTCGTGCAGTATCTCGTCGAGAGTTACATCGCGTGGCACCAGTAACGTGACGTCGCGCATCACGGATGGATAACGAGCGAGTGGATGGTACTGCACAATCTTCTCAGCTGAATCGAGAAGCGTAGTCAGATCCAGCTCGGCTACGTACACAGGCTGACGAAATTTGTGAGCAGCGTTGACCGTGTCAGACAAGCGGCCAATCGTACCGACCTTCTGTCCATCCGCAAGCATGATTGATGCTGCTTGTCCGCGTTGCAAGTGTTTCGACTCTGCGCGCTTAAAGTCCAATGGTCCAAGATTCATTGCCGCCACTGCACTCTCAAGCGCACCTTTCAGATCGAAAAAATCTACCTCTCGGCTCCCCTGTGCTTTGTCACCCTCCGTGACAGTCCCTGTCGAGACGAGCGCGAGTGCATCGTGCTCGACCGGAAGCTGATCGTCTGGGAAAACCGCAAAAACGCGCCCGATTTCGAATAAGTTGACGCTTCGGATACCCCGATTGAAGTTGTGACGCAGCGACGCCATCAGACCGGGAAGCAATGTGGGACGCATGTTCGAAGCTTCCTCAACGATGGGATTTCGCAAGACTGGTTGCTGATCGGAAATGCGCTTCTCGTTGAACTCCGGTATCAATTCAAAATCGTCATCGCGCTCGATGAAGCTGAAAGTGATCGCCTCATCAAAACCAAACCCATTCAGTGTGCGCCGCAGCAGCCGCCGCTTCATCTCCTGTGGCTGATACTCGCCGGGCAAATTCGTGGGAGGAAGTTCGGAAGCTATCTTGTCGTAACCCGTATGCCTTGCTACCTCTTCGACTAGATCTTCTTCCTGCTCGACATCCACTCGCCACGACGGTACGACGAACTTGATTGCGGAATCTTCTTGACCTGCCTCTTCAAACCCTAGCCCACTAAGAATTCGTCTGATCTCGCTGGCTGGAACCGTGAGCGAAGTCAGCGCCTCAACGCGAGCGGGTCTGCAACCGACAACTCGCGGAGAAAGCGGACGAGGATAAACATCGATTGCATTCTCGCTGGCGACACCGCCGGCAATCTCGCAAATCAATTCAACGCACCGATCTTGGGCGCGGAGCACGTTAGCTCGATCGGCTCCCCGCTCGAAGCGGCGCGAAGCTTCAGTGTCCATTCCAAGAGCGCGGGCAGTTCGCCGGACTGAGTCGGGGTCGAAGTAAGCGCTCTCAATGAGAACATCCTGCGTAGCCGACGAGATCTCTGAATCCTCTCCGCCCATGATACCTGCGAGCGCCACGGCCTTTTCACCATCGGCGATCACGAGCATGTCCGGAGTCAGCGCGCGTGTGACGCCGTCAAGGGTCGTTAACTTCTCGCCGGCCTGGGCTCTGCGAACCACGATGCGCCGTTCATGAAGCTTGTTGAAGTCGAACGCGTGTAATGGCTGTCCCACTTCGTGCAATACATAGTTTGTAATATCCGCAACGTTATTGATGGGACGCTGACCGATGGCTTCGAGTCTCTCTGCAAGCCAACGCGGTGAAGGTCCAATCTTGACTCCGCGGATTACTCGAGCCGCATAACGCGGGCACAAGTCGGGGTCGAGGATTTCGACCGAAGTCAAAGCTTCAGCTCGACCTTCAGTCTTGGGTGCGTTGTCCGCCGGCAAGCGCAACTCGCCTGATTCTATAACCGTGACCTCACGCGCAATCCCCACGTGAGAAAGGCAATCCGGACGGTTGGACGGAACCTCGACGTCCAGCACCTGATCAGTTTCAAGATCATCAACGGCATCGATAGCCAATCCCACCATCGTCAATCGCTCGCGCAGCTCAAACGGAGTGAAACTGGTGTTGGTAAGTTCTCTAAGCCAGTTGTAGCTAATTAGCATGGTTGGTCAGTGGTCCGTAGTCATTCGTCAGTAGTCACTGGTTAGTCGGTTTCGTGTTCTTTCCTGGCTTTTCGTGTTCTTTCGTGGATCCGTTCTTCGCGCAGCAGAGGGACCGATCCACGAAACTAACCAAACGAAACCCCCACGAATTAACACGAAAACGACTGAGTACTGACCACTGACTCTGCCCACTTATTCAAACTGTTCGAGAAACCTAAGATCGTTCTCAAAGAGAAGCCGGATGTCGTCAAGCCCGTACATCAAAGCGCACATCCGATCGATGCCCAATCCAAAAGCAAAGCCGGAAAAACGCTGCGGGTCTATGCCCACAGCTCGCAGCACATTCGGGTGCACCATTCCCGAGCCCCCCAACTCGATCCAACCCGAGTACTTACAAATGCGACAGCCCTCGCCACCACACTTGAAACAACTAAAGTCGAATTCCGCGCTCGGTTCAGTAAAAGGAAAATAAGAAGGGCGGAAACGTGTGATCGTGGCCGGACCAAACATGCGGCGCAGGAATTCAGCCACCGTACCTTTCAGATGGGCCATCGTAATCCCTTCATCCACACATAGACCCTCAACCTGAAAGAACATTGGATTGTGCGTCGGATCGGGAGTGTCACGGCGAAAGACCCTGCCCGGCGCGATCATTCTCACGGGAGCACCGCGGCGTTGCATCGCGTGAATCTGCACGGTAGAGGTTTGTGAACGCAGGGCAAATCCGCCTGTAGTGTAAAACGTATCCTGCGGCGAACGAGCTGGATGGCTCTGCGGAATGTTCAGCGCGTCGAAATTATAAAAATCGGTTTCAATCTCCCTACCGTCTTCAATCGCATATCCCAAAGAAACGAAGATGTCCTCAATCTTCTCTCGAAGAAGTGTGATGGGATGACGATGGCCCAATCGCGGCCGGCGACCCGGCAAAGTCACGTCGATACTTTCACGTTCAGTGCGCAGCGCTTCGACCCGACTGGAAAGCACAGCTTCGGAGTGGTCCAGGGCCTTTACGATTTCACTCTCGGTCGCCTGAACGAGTTGACCGAAGGCTGCCCGATCCGCTGGTTCGACACGCCCGATGAGTTTCTTACATGCGGCAAACGAACTCTTTTTACCCAGATGCCGAGTGCGCAGATCTCTGAGCGCCCGCAACTCTTCTTCAGCCTCAGTCAGGCTGAGACGGACCTCTTGCGAGCTGTCAGTAAAGCGTGCAAAGCGTCCGAACTCTTGCTCGAACGCTTTGCGGGCTGCTTCAACTTGCAGCGTGGGATTCTGCTGATCCTGAGTTTCCACTGTTTATCTGTTCCGAACTAGGGCGTTCTCTTCTTCGCTACCCAGCGGCCCTGAGCCTGACCCGCATAGTCGAATTCACCGACCAGGCCGCCATCCTTGATGACCGCACTCATGAAAATTGGACCACCTTGCGAGTCGAGTTGGAAGACGAGCTTGCCGTCTTTGAATGTGCCACTTGAAACTGTCGCCTGACCCAGTGATGAATTGCTTTCGCCAGTCACTTTCTCGCCGTCGACTTTAAGAATGAGAACGAACGGAAAGCCCTGACCCTGGTTGTCAGCAATACCGTCCCATTCACCGGTTAACGTCACCGGAGCAGCAGACGTGTTCGCTGGAGCTTCGGCAGCGGTTCGCTTCAATTCGACCGTTTGTTTCTGCCCTCCGGCGGCCCAGTCTCCCGTCAGCTTGTCTCCCTGTAACTGCGCGCTGAGCATGCTGGCGGTATTGCCTTCGCCAAACTTCAGCGCCAGCTTGTTTTCTGCAAAGCTCCCATCGGTAATCGCAACGCTCCCGTCGGGTGTAACCAAACGACCCGTGATTTTCCCTTTCTCGTTAACCAACTCCAAAGTCAATCGAGTCTCAACGGCTTTGGCACTTTTCGCTACGCCTTCGTATTTACCGGTAAGCACATCGGCGGCAGCCGTCTTGTCAGCAGCCGCGGGAGTTTGGGCCTTAACTGTTTCCGAGTTTGGAAGGCCAATTCCGCCAAGGACCAGCACTGACACAAGCACCACATGACGCCATTGCGAGATTCCCACTGCCAAGGCTCTGGTATTCATTATTTCTTCGCTCCCGTGGTATTTAGAAACAGATCAGGCAGCTGCCTTACTGCGCTGTTCGTTCTCGAGCGCATTTTTCGCCATAGTCGCAGTTTCTTTAAAGGCGTCGGGCTGATTGACAGCGAGGTCCGCGAGAACCTTACGGTCGAGCTCGATTCCCGCGAGCTTGAGTCCATGCATAAACTGCGAGTAGTTCATGCCGTTCAGTCTCGCTGCTGCGCCAATTCGAACAATCCACAAACTCCGAAAATCACGCTTCTTGAGTTTGCGACCGGTGTAGGCGAAGTTCAGACCACGCTCGACAGACTCTTTGGCGGATCGATAAAGTTTGGATTTAGTACCGCGATATCCCTTGGCCAGTTTCAATATTTTCTTGCGCCTTTCGAGGCGCTTGTTTCCGCGTTTTGCTCTTGGCATATCTCAATCCCCTTTCTAATAAGAGCGACATCGCCTGCGACAACTACCTTTAGGCACCTAGCTTCGGCCGTAGGGCAGCATATCTTCCACACGTTTCTGATCGGCCTTGGCAACAAGCACGTCAATATCAAGTATTCGTTTCCGCTTGTTCGTCTTCTTCGTCAGAATGTGGCGGGCATGCGAGTGGCCGCGCTTAATCTTTCCTGTGGCGGTGGTGCGAAAACGTTTCGCAGCAGCCTTTTTGGTTTTCAATTTAGGCATAAAGACTCCTTTACGAATTTTTCGATCGACGATTTTCGATTTTCGATTGCCAGTTGTTTTCTCAACGCAAAAAACTTCCGCCGACACATCCGAATCGAAAATCGAAAATCGGCAATCGCAAATCGGCAATCGTCAATGGACCGGCTGCTGAGCTTCCGGTTTGGATCCGCCTTTGTGACGCTTTGGTCCAAAGATTATGAACATCTGGTTGCCTTCCATTCGAGGCCTGGCTTCGACTTCACCCACATCAGCAAGATCGTTTTCCAGCTTCTCGAGGATCCGCGCGCCAAGTTCACGGTGCGTCATCTCACGACCGCGAAACCAGATTGTCGCTTTGACCTTATCGCCTTCTTCTAACCATTCGCGGGCATGTTTCATCCGGTAGCTGTAATCGTGATCGTCTGTGCCCGGACGAAACTTCACTTCCTTGACGGTAATTGTGACCTGCTTTTTCTTAGCCTCGTTTGCCCTCTTCTTCGCTTCGTACTGAAACTTACCGAAGTCGATGATTCGACAAACGGGGGGTTCGGCTGTTGGGGCGACCTCGACCAGATCCAGGCCTCTCTCTCTGGCCGTGCGGATCGCATCTCTAATATCCATTACGCCCAGCTGCTCGCCCTCGTCACCGATGACGCGCACTTCGGGCACGCGAATTCTTTCGTTGATGCGAACGGGCGGTAAACGCCTATTGTCTGGACGCTGACCGCGACCGCGAAAGCCTGTAGCTATTGCTGCACCTCCTATGCAAAGTCTGGAGTCCAAAGTGTGGAGTCAAGAGTCAAGATAATTACCTTGACTGCGAGACTCCAGACGTCTTAGTCCGGACTATCGTTTGTAAGAGCGCGCGACTCGACGAGTCGACGCGCTTTGCGAGAAAACTCTTCCAACGACATCACGCCGATGTCGCCCTTCGACCGCTCACGTACTGCCACCGTTCCTTGCTCCATTTCCCGATCTCCGAGCACGAGCATGAATGGAACCTTTTGCAACTGAGCATCACGAATCTTCGCTCCGATCTTGTCACTGCGAAGATTCGCTTCCACCCGTAGCCCGTTATTCCGCAAGCTGGCGGACACGCTGGCTGCGTAATCATTAATCCGGTCCGTAATCGGCAAAACAGCGACCTGCACGGGCGCAAGCCACATTGGAAACGCTCCCGCGTAATGTTCGATCAAAACGCCAAAGAAACGCTCGATCGAGCCAAACAGGGCCCGGTGAACCATCACGGGACGATGCGGCTTGTTATCCTCGCCGATATATTCGAGTTCAAACCGCTCAGGCAGATTGAAGTCCCATTGCACCGTTCCCAGTTGCCAGAGCCGCCCTATCGCATCTTCGATCTTGAAATCGATCTTCGGACCGTAGAAAGCACCCTCGCCCTCAATTCGCTCGTAGGATATGCCTCTGCTATCGAGCGCTTCAGCGAGTTGAGCTTCAGCCTTTGCCCAATCTTCTTGAGCTCCAAGCCATTTCTTGCTCGTATCGCTTCCACGGACGGAAAGCTCAAACTTGATCTTGTCAAACCCAAACGTTTTAAGAACCTGCGATGCAAAATCCACGCAGTCGTCAATTTCAGCGCGAACCTGCTCGGGCGTACAGAACAGGTGAGCGTCGTCGACCGTGAAACCACGAACTCGCATCAGCCCGTGCAACGTTCCTGACAATTCACCTCGGTAGACCGTTCCCATCTCGCCGTAACGTTGTGGCAAATCGCGATAAGACCGCTGCTGGGATTTGTAGATGCCGATGTGGAACGGACAATTCATCGGCTTGAGACGAAACTCGGTTTCCTCGAGCTTCGTCGGCGCGAACATGGAATCCGCGTAGTTCTCTTCGTGTCCGCTTATTTTCCAGAGTTCACGTTTGGCTATGTGCGGCGTGTAGACCAGGCTGTAGTTCCGCCTGACGAGTTCTTCGCGAAGATAGTCCTCCATCTGCTGGCGAACTGCCGCGCCCTTCGGGTGCCAGAAAACAAGACCCTGCCCATAGGCTTCCTGGATTGAAAACAGATCCAGCTCGCGTCCAAGACGGCGATGATCGCGCTTCTCTGCCTCTTCGCGTTGTTTCAGCCACGCATCCAGCTCTTCCTGCGTAAAGAAGGCCGTGCCATAGATACGCTGCATTTGCGGCTGCGTCGCGTCACCCATCCAGTAAGCGCCGGCCAGCGAAAGCAATTTAAACGCGCGCAACTTATTCGTGTTTGGAACGTGGGGTCCAAGACAGAAATCGATGAAAGGCGAGCCATCGATGTAGTAAACACTGACGATGTCGCTCCCCTTTTCCTGAATCAGCTGGCACTTAAGGGGCTCGTCGCGCTCCTGGAAAATGCGCACGGCCTCCGCTTTTGGAATTTCTTCGCGACGGTAAGCCAGATTACGACTGGCGATCTGCCGCATTCGCTTCTCGATTACCGGCAGATCGGCTTCCGTCAACGGATTAGGCGTAATCACGTCGTAGAAAAACCCATACCGCGGATCGTCCAGCAGAGCCGGACCAATTCCAAGTTTGGTACCGGGAAAAAGATCTAATACGGCTGCGGCGAGAAGGTGAGCGGTTGAGTGTCTCAAAACATCCAGCCCTTCGATTGTCGCCGGCAATACCGGTTCGATTTGCAGAGCCTCGCCGTCACGCGGTTCCAGCGTGAAAGCAAGATCTACTTCCTGTCCATTGACACGCGCTGCCAGAGCCTGTTTGGCTGCATCGCGGTCTAATTTCTTCAACGCCTCTCCGACCGTTACGGGACCGGGAAGATTTGCGGAAGGACCATCTTTGATGTGAACGTTTATGTCGCTCATTGCTGCACTCGTAAATGGAAAAAGGTACTCGTCGCACCGGGGTGCCGAGTAGACCAGAAGGATCTCCGGCCTCCTACCATTTACGATTTGCCATTTACGATTTACCGCTGATCGGATTCGATAGGAGCGCCTTCGTCAGAAAGCCGCCACGAGGTGGCAGCAATTAAAAAGTTCGGAATCGAGTGAATGTTCGATTCATGACGAAGGTCTTCCGGAGCTCCTATCAAAAGTTTGAAACCAGAGTAGGAAAAAATCCCACTCGCAACTGCATATCGTCAAAAATGACCTGTGGATTCTAGCAAGCGGCTTTTGGTTGCGCAAGTTAAGCTCTATTACGGATGAATTGCGGCCACGATCTGAGATATTCCAGTTCCGAGGAATAATGCTCCGATAAGGATTATTACGACGTAAATGAAAATCAAGCCGCCGCGGCTATACTTGCCCGTCCACGCGTTCCCAAGACCAACCGGCCAATCTCGTGATTGCCACCAGTCGTAACTTTGTTTGAATGATCAGTGAAAGAGGATGATTGCAAGACCCACGAGAGTAAGCAAAACACCGACTATGAGTTTATCTAGCGGACTGTTTCTCATCTTCCCGATTGTACCTGGAAATCCCACCAACAGCAGTGGCAGTTGGTGGGATTTGTCCGAGCAAACTTCCGGGATTTGCGGTAGCATTGCGAGCGCGCTCAGCTCTCCAATTCGTTCAAGCCACAGAATCGGAAACAAAGGAGATTCGACATGAACCGAGTTTCCAGGCTTTTAGCTGCCACTCTAATCGGGATACTTGTACTCTCGATCTCTCTTTCGGTTGTCACTCACGCACAAAGCTCAAAGCGGTCGTCGACTGACGGCAATTCCAGTCCCAACCTCGTTGACGGCATAACCGCTGCTGACCTCAAAGCCCAGGAAAGTGAGCTGCGGCCCTTGATCGAGCGGTATGTCGTCGACCGGGGCAGCCTCACGCGGTCCTACCCCGTGACGATGTCGTCCGCGCGCCGAGCGCGATTTCAGGAGTTCTATGCCGGCTGGCTTTCGACACTTCAAAAACTGGATTTTGATTCGATGAGCCAGGCCGGAAAAGTCGATTACGTGCTCTTCAAGAACCACCTTGAATACGAAACTCGACAGCTCGAGATTCAGGCTAAGCAGCTTGGTGAGATCGAACCGCTCCTACCCTTTGCAAAGACCATTACCGACCTTGAAGAGTCACGACGCCGGATGGAGCCGATCAATTCATCAAAGGCCGCCGCACTTCTGACCGATCTGAAAAAGCAGGTCGACGAGCGTCGCCGGCTTGTGGAGCTCGGACTAAGGCCTGAAGGACGCGGTGCACCAACCGAAGCCCCAGCTGATGCCATTCGAGTTAAGCGCACGGTCGGCAACCGTGCAGTGAGTGCACTGAACGCGCTCAGAAACAACCTCAGGAATTGGTACACCTTCTACAGTGGTTACGATCCGGTTTTTACCTGGTGGGCAGAAGAACCGTACAAAGCTCTGGAACAGTCACTGATGAATTACGGAACGTTTCTGAGCGAGCGAGTGGTTGGCATTAAGGCCGATATCGCGACCACTCCATTAGGACCAAGAACTGGCCTTGGGACAGGAACGGGAATAGCTGCGGGAGCAGGCGGAGGTTTCGCTGGTGGTCAGCGTGGCGGTGGCACGAACGCACGACCCGGAGACTCAAGCGACATCATTGGTGATCCGATTGGACGTGAGGCTCTCTTAAGTGAATTGCGTTCGGAAATGATCCCCTACACTCCAGAGGAACTGATCACGATTGCCGAAAAAGAGATGGCCTGGTGCGAAAACGAGATGCGACGAGCGTCGCGTGATCTCGGATACGGAGATGATTGGAAGAAGGCGCTGGAATACGTAAAGACATTGTATGTAGAGCCGGGAAAGCAACCTGAGCTGATTCGCGATCTCGCGCTCGAAGCCATCAAGTTCGTCGAAGACAACGATCTCGTAACCGTTCCCGAGCTCGCTAAGAGTACCTGGCGCATGGAAATGATGACTCCCGAGCGGCAGTTAGTGAGCCCTTTCTTTTTGGGCGGCGAAGTCATTCAGGTCTCATTTCCAACCAACACGATGGCCCATGAACAGAAGATGATGAGCATGCGCGGGAACAACATTCATTTTTCGCGCGCGACAGTTTTTCACGAACTGATTCCCGGCCACCACTTGCAGGGTTTCATGTCAGCTCGCTACAAACCTTACCGTTCAGTTTTCAGTACACCGTTTTGGTCCGAGGGTGGAGCACTCTACTGGGAAATGCTTTTCTGGGATCTGAAATTCCCCAAATCGCCGGAAAACCGGATCGGTATGCTCTTCTGGCGAATGCACCGGTGCGCGCGCATCATCTTCTCGCTCAGTTTTCATCTCGAGAAGATGACGCCGCAACAGTGCATCGAGTTTCTTGTGAACCGTGTAGGACACGAACGCGACAATGCAACCGCTGAAGTGAGGCGGTCCTTTGACGGGAGCTACGGCCCGCTTTATCAGATCGCATATTTAATCGGTGGTTTGCAGATCTATGCGTTGCATCGTGAGCTGGTGCCGGCAAAGTTAACCAATAGATCTTTTCACGATTGGATATTGAGGGAGAACCGGATTCCGATTGAGATGCTGCGAGCAACGATGACGAAGCAGAAACTCACACGCGACTTTACATCGAGTTGGCGCTTCTACAATCTGACGGAGACTTCCTCTACAGCGAGTCAGAAGTAACGTCTCTTACGCCGCCGGAGTCCCATTCATCAGCACGCCTTTCTCAAGGTGCAACTGATGCGTAGCGTAATTCGCGGCGTGAGGGTCGTGAGTAACCATCACGATCGTCTTCTTCAATTCACGATTCAGAGTTGAAAGAATATTTAGGATCTCTTCGCCGGAACGTGCATCGAGGTTTCCGGTTGGCTCGTCAGCAAGAACCAGATCGGGATCCGTAACTATCGCACGCGCGATTGCCACACGCTGCTCCTGCCCTCCTGATAGTTGTCGTGGCTGGTGATGCATGCGGTCCGACAATCCTACGAGCTCCAAAGCAGTCTCGACGTTCTTTCGGCGCTGGGCTTTTGAAAGCTTAGTTAAGAGCAAAGGTAATTCGACGTTTTCGTAAGCGGTAAGGACTGGAACTAGATTGAACGTTTGAAAGATGTAGCCGATATGCCGATTACGCCAGACGGCAAGTTGGCTTTCGCTCAGTCGATCGAGATTGGTTCCGAGAACATCGACTTCGCCCTCGGTGCACTGGTCAATTCCGGCGAGCAGATTCAGCAGCGTCGATTTTCCCGAACCGCTTGGTCCCATCAACGCCAGGAAATCTCCCGGTTGAATGTCGAGAGTAACTCGGTTCAGAGCAACAACTTCAAATCCATCACGCGCGAAGCGTTTGCTCACTCCCCGAACTTGAACGATCGGTTCCGCCATAGTTTCTCCTACTCAAAATCTCTGGGGCCCAATTGCGGATTGCGAATTGCGGATTTTGTTTACAATTCGAATCCACAATCCGCAATCCGCAGTTT
Source organism: Acidobacteriota bacterium (assembly GCA_046726175.1). Lineage (GTDB taxonomy): Bacteria > Acidobacteriota > Blastocatellia > Pyrinomonadales > Pyrinomonadaceae > PSRF01. The sequence goes on along the minus strand of JBKPAC010000091.1, from coordinate 19,631 downwards.
TACTGAATCTTTACCCGGCTTCCATCTTTCAAAGCCTCGGCGCCTTTTATCGCGACCGACTCGCCGCCACTCAGCCCTTCGAGGACATAGAACGAATCTGCCGTTTCATCACCCAGCCGCACGGATCGTTGTTCCACCCTGTTACCTTTGACGACGAACACGAACGTGCTTCCATCCCGGCGCACGATTGCCTGCTTCGACACAAGTACACGATTCACCGAGCCGGCTTCGCTCTTTGTGCCGTCGGCGAGAAAATTGACTCGCGCATTCATCTCAGGCCGCAACTGCTCGTCCGGATTTTCAACTTTGACTTTGATCTGTACCGTGGCTTTCGCGCGATTTGCCTCTGGCGCGATCTCCGCAATGAATCCCGAATACTTCAAGTTTGGATAAGCCTCAGGAATGATCTCGCAGCGCTGGTCCATCTTCAGGCGAGCGAAGTCTGCTTGACTGATATCAAGTTCGATTTGAAGGTCGTTCAAATCGGCGAGAGACACCACCGATGTGCGCGCACCCGATTCACCGAAGGCGGACGGAGTAACCATTTCCCCTCGCTCGACAATTCGCTGTAGCACAGTCCCGGAAACCGGAGCCTGAATCTGGGTTGCAGCGAGCTGAGTTTCGGCATATTCCAGCGCTGCCTTCATCTGCTGTACCTGGGCTTGAGCCGCGCGGATCTCTTCGGACCGTGGGCCAATATCTGTCATCGCACTGGATTGACGTGCTGCCTCTAGTAAAGCGCGGGCCGTGTCCCGTTCGGCAGTAAGCCGGTCCAGTTCAGCTTTTGATGAAACACCTGCACGATAGAGCTTTTCTGTTCTCTCGTACTCTGCCTCGGCGTTGCGAAGCGTTGCCTCTGCCTGCAGAACACCTGCCTTATCTTTCAACTTCTCTTGTGGTCGCGAGCCGGTTCGAAGCTGGTCCAGGCGGGCTTGGGCTGACGCCAGATTGGCCCGTGCCTGGTTCACCTGCGCACGGAATTCCGTGTCTTCGAGCTTAACGAGCGTTTGCCCTTGCTGCACCTTGTCACCTTTTTCGACGCCAATCCATGCGACGCGACCCATCACCTTTGCGCCAACGGCAATCTTGTGATGGGCCACGACGTAACCCGAAACCGTAAGTGTTGTGCTGCCCGCGGAACCCCCGCCTGTTTCGACTCTAACTTCGGTAGCAGAAATCGTTTTCGGTGTAGTCGTAAGGTACGCATATCCCGCAGCTGCAAGCACAACAATTGCGGCCAGAGAAAACAGCAGCAGCTTGGGCGTGCCGCCTCGCTTCGAACCCGTAACCTGCGGCCCACGATCGATCTTCAGACTGCGAAGGCGCTGGTTCAGGCTTTCTTGATCCTGCTGATTCTTGGGATTACTAACCATTCGTAGATTCAGGTGGAACGCAGGGCATCGACGATCTTAAACCGCGATGCGCGAATGGATGGCAGCAGCGAGCCGAACAATCCGATGCCGGCCCCGAAGATGAGTGCTGAAACCATCAGATCCGGAGTAACGCGAAAATTGAAAGCTATTTCGCTGAAGGTGGCAAAGTTCGACGTACCGGTAGACACGAAATTCAAAGGCAGAGCTAACAAGATGCCGATGCCCACACCGACAATCGCGATAGCAACCGACTCCAACACAAACGCCGCAAGTATGCTAAGCCTGCCGAATCCGAGAACTCGGAGGGTTCCTATCTCCTGCGTGCGTCGAGCTACCGCAGCATACATTGTATTCATTCCGGCAAAGCCCGCGCCGATCGCCATGATCAACGAAACAAAGAAGGCGAGACCTTTGAGTACTCCTGAGGCGATCCCTTGCTGATCTTCATAGAACTGTCGCTCAGGCACCGCTTTCAAGTGCAATCGCTGGTCATCGGTGATTCGCTTTGCCAGAGCGTCGCGCGTGGCTTCATCCTTCACGCGCAAGAGGACGGAGCAGAAGCTGTCGCGCTTCATCGTACTGGCCAACGAATTCACGTCAACCCAAGCCTCAGACTCAAAAGCTTTTCCGCCAGCATCGAACAAACCGACTACGGTGTACTCAGTGGCCTGAATTCGAAACTTGTCCCCGATATCGAGTCCTTGAAACCGCTCAGATATTCGCTTGGACACAACTGCCTCTGTCAGCCCCGGTTGAAACATTCGGCCCGAGATCAATCGAAAGCCGGAACGCAGCTTATTCGACATTGGACCAATTCCGCGTATCTGCACGTTTGAACCCTGACTCATTCCCTTTCGAGCTTTGTAAATCAATGTCAGCGTTTCGGGAGCTGCCAAGGGCTGATCACCTTCGCGCACTATTCCGTCCAAGTAGATCAGATTATTGAGGTTTTCGCGAGTCAGCGTGCTATTCAACTCAGCAGTACTTCCCTCTCGAAGCACAATCAAGTTGAGCGGCTCGCCACTGCTTGCCAAGGTCAGATCGATTCCGTGAGCAAGCGCCATCACCATCAGATAAACACCAACCGTTAAGCCAATCGTGAAAGCAGTCGCCAACGTGCTCGACTTACGCACCGTGATATTGCGGAAGTTGTATTTTAGAGGTAAGGCCATTTACTCGGTTCTTCGTAGAGCTTCGGCAATCGTCATACTCGAGACACGCAAAGCTGAAAAGATCACGCTGCCCAGTCCAACGAGCAACGATATTACAAATGCGATTGACAACGTTTGGGGAGTCGGCACGAACGATTGAAAGTTTGGGATGTAAAGGCTCAAATCGACTGACTTGAAGATCAATAATGCTCCGCCAATTCCAATCAGAGCGCCCAGAGAGCTGACCAGCAGTGCTTCGCCTACGAACAAAGTCGTGATCGCGCCGCGTTGGAAGCCCAAAGCTTTAAGCATCCCGACTTCTCTGGTCCTTTCACGCACAGTCATTGCCATCGTGTTCGCCATTACGAGTAGCAACGAGAACGCAATCGCACCCATGATTCCGTACATGAACTGTTTCACCCCACCCATCATGGTTTCAAAGCTGATTGCGAAATCGCGTTCACTTTCCGTTTTGGTGGGTGCGTCGGTATTCAGGAACAGCGAGTCGACAGCCTGTGCGATTCGGGGAACATCATCTGCGGTGTTGGCGAGTATGCTATAGGTTCCAACCTGATCTTTCTGGTCCGCAGGTAACATATCGTTAATGTATTCGTGGTGGAAGAACAGCGTCTTTTCGTCGCCACCTGTGCAAACGCCGCGAATAATGAATTCAACACTCTGGTTGTAAATCGGGCTCTTGAGGGTGATCCGCTGGCCATTGGTAAAGCCATAGAGCTTCACCAGTTTCTGGCCCACGATTGCTCCTTGCTTATCGTTGATAAAAGCCTGCCACTCCTGGTCCGACATTTTCAATTCCGTCAGAATCCCGCGCAGCTTCGTGGCATCAACCGCAAAGTTTGCAAAGAAGTTCTTTTCGTCCTTATAAATCCCTCCAAACCAACTAAACGGCGTGACGTCCTTAACTCCAGGGACCGCTGCAATCCGTTGCTGATGCGACATCGGGAGCGGAAAAGTCAACGAAACAGCGTGACGCGTCACAAGGCGAAGCGGATTCGCTTCAGAACTGCCGCGTGTAAACTCCGTCAATATTGTCGCCAGTGTGATAATCAGGAACAGTGAGACCACGATGCTCGAGACCGTGAGCAACGTACGGCGCTTGTTACGCAGAATGTTCTTCAGAATCAAGTTAGCGAATTTCATAGGGCCTCTTTGCTGAAGGGTCTACCGCTGGCATACGTGCGGCGACATTATAAAGTTCGAGCGGTGGTTTGAGCATACTAATCGATAGTTGTTCAACGATTCAACGGACTTCTATGCACTGGGAGCGCGGGCGTCTCGCCCGCTTGGGTGGCAAATTCTCAACCTGTTGCGGGCGAGACGCCCGCGCTCCCAGTGCAAACTACTCTGGGCTGACTGGTAACCTTTTCACGTCGGTCTGGGACTTTACAACAGGAAAGCTGATGCGACGAGCAGGCACCGTGTGATTAATGGATGAATTAACGACGCTAATAAACCGTGCTCGTAGAGGTGATGGTGAGGCATTCGGCATTATTGTTCGGCGGTTTCAGGATATGGCTGTCGGTTATGGGTACTCACACCTAAAGGATTTTCAGTCCGCCGAAGATGCCGCACAGGAGGCATTTCTCGAGGCGTACTTGAAGCTTGATAACCTGCGCGAGCCGGAGGCGTTCCCGGGTTGGTTTCGCCGAATTTTGTTCAAACAGTGCGACAGGATAACGCGAGGACCACAGCCGCAACTTGCGTCAATTGAGATGGCGTCGGAGCAATCCAGCCCATTAACCAGACAAGACAAAGACCTCGAGCGGCTCGAACTGCGAGAGACGATCCTGACAGCAATCAAAACGCTACCTGAACATGAGCGGACCACGGTGATGCTTTTCTACGTGGGCGGCCACTCACAACAAGAAATTGGCGAGTTTCTCGGTGTCCCGACCACGACCGTCAAAAAGCGTTTGCATTCAGCTCGTGGCCGGCTGCGGGACGTTCTTGTCGACGTCGTGGCTGATACTCTTCGCGAGTACAGGCCATCGCGGAGTGAAAAATTCTCGAGCACTGTACTGGAAATCCTGACAGCAGCGCGTCACGGCGACAGTAAACGGGTCGAGGAACTGTTTCGTCAAGATCGGCGATTGTTATCAGCAAGGGACTGGCTCGGCAATACAGCGCTCATCATGGCAGTCAACTCAGGTCAACATGCTGTTGCCGAGCTCTTGTTTCGTGCCGGAGTGGAACCGGATATTCATGAAGCCGCTGCAATCGGACACCTGACCCGGGTCAAACAGCTACTGGATAAGAAACCCACTCAACTTGATCTCTTCTCGACCCAAGGATTCACACCGCTCGGACTAGCGGCACATTTTGGTCATCTTGAAACTACAGAATTCCTTCTCGACCGTGGTGCAGATCCGAGCATAGTGTCGAACCACCCGATTCAGGTGACGCCCCTTCACGCAGCGTTGTTTGGGCGAAGAATTGAGACCGCGCGCTTGTTGATTGACCGTGGGTCGAACGTGAACGCTCGTCGAGGCGGCCAAGGATGGCCTCGAGCAGGTTGGACTCCATTGCACTATGTTGCCGGATTCGGATTGCTGGAGTTGGTTGGGCCGCTTCTATCTCGAAAAGCTGATCCCAATGCCGTTGACGATGAAGGACGGACTCCGTTGCAAGTGGCGCTCGACGAAAAGCAAGCAGAAGTGGCTGCAGCGCTGCAGCGAGTTCGAGGAACGGATTAGATGGACCAAACTGGTCCTGGGGGAAAAAGAATGCGAACGATTTTATCCCTGAACATTAGCTGGACCACGATTCTGGTGGCGCTTCTGACTGTTTTTATTACTGGAAGTCAGCAAAAAGGTGGAACGATGAACGAACAATTTCTCACTGCCGTAACGCAAGGCGATACCGCGAAAGTAAAAGAGCTGCTCCAAAAGGATCCCTCCTTGGCGAAGACGACAGATCTAAACGGGGTTTCGGCGATTACCAAAGCTGCGTACTACCGTAAGAAAGAGGTCGTACAGGTTTTGCTCGGTACGGGACTCGAATTGAGTATTTTCGAGGCTGCGGCAACGGGCCAAACGCCGCGAGTTAAAGAGCTAGTCAAGAAAGATCCGTCACTCGCAAATTCATTTTCCACCGATGGTTTCACCCCGCTTGGATTGGCGGTGTTCTTTGGCAATAAAGATTCGGTGGAGGCGCTTCTGGCCGCAGGTGCTAACGTCAACCTGCCGAGTAGAGAGTCAATGAAAGTGACTCCTCTTCATTCAGCTGCGGCGGCCAAAGAAGTTGAGATAGCTCGCTTGTTGATAGCGAGCGGCGCTGATGTGAATGCTCGGCAGCCCGATATGGGATTCACTCCGCTGCATGAAGCCGCGGGAAATGGCAACATTGAGATGGCGTCAGTTCTTATCGAAAAAGGCGCAGACATCAATGCCACGACTAATGAAGGCAAGACTCCACTTGCTTTCGCAATCGAGCACAATCAACAGGCGATGGCCGACTTCCTTCGCAAGCGGGGTGCAAAAAAGTAAGATTTGACTACGGAACTCTTGAATCGGCACCTGCATAAGTTGTATTCTGATTGCGGTGTTGCGCCACTCGGACTCGCGTTAGCGCATCTCAGCCGCATCTCCATCAAGCTTTCCCGACAATTAGACCAAGAACACACCGCGAACCTGCCAACAATCTCCGGCAGACTCAAGTAGCGCTCCAATAGAACAAGCCTGCTGGCTGCTTACCAGTCAGCACTCTCTTCACTAATCCTTCGGGACTAAGCTCGTTGGATGAACGAGTGAGATCTTTTCGACGGAACATACCAGATGACATCCATCCACCTCTCTGACGACTCTAGACGTCTCACAGTTCTCGTTATTTCCATAATTGCGCTCACATTCGCTTTGACGCCTTTCGCTGTAGCTCGAGGAAGAGAAGCAAAGCGGCCTAGACACACATCGACTCGAAAAGCACGGCTTGAACGTCATTCAAAGGCGAAACCGGGAAAGCGGCTTCGCAGTGTTTCGACCCGCCGGCTTACCAAAAGAGAGCGGCGACGCATCGAGGCGCGTCGGAGAGCTGCGCAGCTGGCCGCAATAGCTCGGCAGCGAGCATTTGATGAAGCCGCGAGAGGACAGGTCCAATCACTCATTTCAAAAGACGACATCACTGGTGAGAATCCAGAGATAAGACGCCTGGCCCTCAGCGCGTTGGGTAACCATGCCGGCACAGTCGTGGTTATGAACCCCAAGACCGGCCAGGTGCTCTCGATCGTTAATCAACAATGGGGATTGAGAGAGGGTTTCAAACCATGTTCGACGATCAAGCTGGTTACCGGACTGGCCGGACTCAACGAACGAGTCATTGATCAGACAGACACAACACCAATTAGCGATTCAAACCAGATGGGTCTGACTCAGGCGATGGCCTATTCGAAGAACGACTACTTTCAACAAGTGGGAGGTCATGTCGGCTTCGACAAGATGATCTCGTATGCCCGCGTACTCGGTCTCGGTGAAAAGACGGGTGTCAACTTGCAAAACGAATCTGAGGGGCAGATACCCGAGTTCAAGTCTGGTTACGCTTTGAATCACATGTCTTCCCACGGTGACGATTTCAAAGTCACTGCAATCCAGCTTGCCACGCTGGTCTCTGCAATCGCTAACGGCGGCAAATTATTGAAACCCTACGTAGTCAATAGGGGTGAGCAAACGTCTGGTTCGAGATCGATAGTGCGCCGGCAAGTTCCTTTCGAACTCGACACCTGGAGAAACATTCTCCCCGGCATGATCGGATCGGTGAGTTACGGTTCCGGACGTCGCGCGTACGATCCTCAGGCGATGGTGGCAGGCAAGACCGGCACCTGTATTGAAGACGGATCCTGGGTTGGTCTATTCACTTCATTCGCTCCTTTGCATGATCCGCAACTCGCAGTCGTTGTTATTACCAGAGGAACCGATGCCAGGAACCACTTTCCCGCAGCTGTCGCGGGCCAAATCTATCGCGGTCTGAGTGGTAACTTCACGCGTACCACTAATACCCAAGTAGCCTCAAGCATTGAATTCAGCAATCGCCCCATCCGTCCCGATCCCGGGACTTCCGTGGACGACGATGAGGCAGAGTTGGCCGCATCTGATGAGACGCTGGACCGGCAAACTGCAGCTGGTCCATCGTCGCCGGCTGTTTCACCGAAAGTCTATCCCGCCATACGGCCACGACAGGCTAATCCCCAGGTTCGGACTGTATTGAAGGCAATACCGCAGCGGACCATCAATTACATAAAGTCGCAAGAAATTCTCAGGGAGGGACCATCAAAGAGTTCTCGTCGTGATATCGATGACAAACAATAGCAGTAGGCTTCTTGCTGGTCCCATAGGCAAGGGGTAGAAATCCGGATCCCCCGGCATCCTCATTTCGTCCAACTGCTTCTCGCAACCAAACAAATCCACCTCGCAGTTCTGTCTCAGTTGAGTCCCTTTCCCCCACGCCCGTATGCCATCGCTAACATCTCGAACTATCAGTCTCTTTTTGCTTGTGCCCGCAATGTGGATGTTATGGCTCGCGCAGGCATTCGCTTCCGTCGAAACTAAGAATGAGGGATTGGACCAGTTACTCAGTTACCCGGTGGCCGAGTTCCGGATGCCCGTGTTTCAAACTCTCGAGTTTCGCAAGGAACGCGACAAGTACATCCTGACAGCAATCGGATCTGACGATCAGCCGCACTTATTTGAGTTCAAACTCTTACGCGGTAACACGTACTTATCGGCCGACGGCAGCAATCTTCGCGTAATCGACAATGACACGCTGAAGACTATCTACACTGCAAAAGGCACAAGGTATTTGTTTGTCCGCTATGGAGATGGCAAGTTCAGATGCGCGAGTATTCATGAGTCAAACGGCACGACGTTCACCCTGTTGTACAGCGTAGCCGACTTTAAATTAAGTGGTGTAGTTGATTCTTCCGGCCGGCGTATTACGTTCGAAAACGATAGCAGAAGACCCAGGACGGTGACTGAACCGCTCACCTCGCCATCAGAAGAATCCAGTCCGACGATACCGATAAGCGCACTTGGACTTCAACGCAAATCGTTTTGTTTAAAACAACCAATTACTGGTCCCATCGCCAAGCTCGTGCCCGACAATGCGTTGAAACCGAACTACACCGCGGCGATGGCTGCGTCCGACAAGATGCTTGCCCAAATATTCGGTGCACCAGGTGCGGTCGCCGGTGGCAACGGCTTTGAACCAGTTCGGCTTGGACCGTCCTATCCACTCTATCGCGGTGATGTGATCGGTTCGGATGGAGTTTTGAGGCAAGGACACTTGTCGCGTGCTATACATCTGTACGGAAGCCCAGACGGGACAGTTGATTCACCTATCTACGTACCTGCAGGCTTTACTTGGCATAGCGATAAACCCTCGAACTCCGACGCGGTTGTCCTTTTCTATTACCCGCGGCTCGGAAACATCTTTGACGTGACAGTCGCAGTATTTCATGTGGCAAAGTTTCAGATAACTTCCGAGGGTGATCGGTTCAGGATCGGAAACATCGGGGGACCGGGCGGGACCTCGGCCTCATACAAACATTCACACATAGAATTCTACAGAGGTCGTACCAACCTGCCGTCACCGGACAACCGCGCGAGTTTACGGATCAGGCCAGCCACAATATTCTGAAGTGACATCGCTCGAGTGTTGGTTGCTCGGTAGCGTTCACCGGTATTGCTACTAGAAAAAGATCTGCTTTTCATGTTAATAAAGGCGGGTCTTCCAATCAGAAAACGTTCTAGTCGCTACCAAGATCCGAAAAAATCAGAAGGCCATGGCTCGTATACTGGTAACTGTTGCCGTTGTTGCACTCTACATACTCCATCAGGACATTTGGTTCTGGCGCACAGCTCATCCGTTGGTGTTTGGTTTTATTCCCATTGGTCTTTTCTACCATGGCCTTTTCTGCGTGGCCTCCTCACTAGTCATGTTGCTGCTGGTTAAGTACGCCTGGCCCTCTCATCTTGAGCAAGAGGTCGAGCAACACCAACCGCAGGAGGACACAGCCCATTGATCCCAGCCATCGTAGTTTTTCTCTATCTTGCGGCAGTTCTCTACATCGGCATCTTCGCTTTCAGGAAAGCCTCGAGTAAGGAGAAGGCAGAAGAATACTTTCTGGCGAATCGCTCGCTGGGCCAATTCGTCTTTCTCTTCTCGCTTTTCGGCACAAACATGACCGCTTTCGCGATCCTCGGATCGTCAGGTCATGCGTTCTCAAACGGAATTGTTACCTTCGGTTTGATGGCTTCGTCCTCAGGGCTCGTGATTCCACTGACGATATTCTTGATTGGTACGCGAGTCTGGGCTCTCGGTAAAAAATACGGATTTATGACTCCGGTGCAAATGTTTCGCGATCGGTGGGAGTGCGCGCACATCGGGACAGTCATCTTCGCTGTTCAGGCAGTGCTTCTTGTTCCGTACATCATCATCGGCATCATGGGTGGAGGTACGACCCTGAATGCGGTGAGTGGCGGATTAGTTCCCTATTGGTTTGGAGGCGCCATCGTCGCACTAGTCGTAATGGGATACGTCTTCTTTGGTGGAATGCGCGGAACTGCGTGGGTCAATACTTTCCAAACCGTGCTGTTCCTTCTTTTCGGAGTCATCGCAATTTTCGTAATAGGCGCCGGAATGGGTGGGTTTCGCACGGCGGCTCAACAGATGCTGGCGTCACCTGCATTGGCGCCGCTGTTCACTCGCGAGCGAATATCGCCACTCTACTTCTTCAGCTACACCTTTATTCCGTTATCGGCGATCGCCTTCCCGCACATCCTGATCTTTTGCCTTACCGCACGGAAGATGGCCCAGTTTAAGAAAACGGTAATCTTCTATCCTCTCTGCATCATGGCGATCTGGTTGCCGTGTGTCTTTCTCGGCGTGATGGCGAATCGCGTTACGGATGTTCCTCAGATTCGTGCAAAGCAGGAAGCTCGGCGAGTTTTGGCAACACAGGGTCGTAATCTGACACCAGAACAACGTGATGAACTGCGCGAGCAGTCAGCGGGCGACGATGTGATTCTACGGCTGCTCGAACGTTTTGCGCCTCTTTGGCTGGCTGGTTTGCTCGGCGCGGGAATCATGGCAGCAGTCATGGCGAGTGATTCCCAGATTCTGGCCCTTTCTACCATGTTCACGGAGGACGTGTTTGCGTATTACGGGGGTAAGTCGCGTTTTGGTGAGGCGGTGCAGGTACAGACCGGGCGGTTGTTTGTCATTATCCTGACGTTACTGGCTTATGCAGTAGCACTGCGGGCGCCTGAAACGATCTTTGAGTTGGCGATCCAGTACGCGTTTTCAGGATTCGCTGCGCTGTCACCGCTGCTCATCGCGGCACTGTTTTGGAAAGGCAGCACGAAGTGGGGAGCTCTTGCGGTGGCTTTATGGACTTCGTTTGCAGTTGTCGCGGTAGCAGTTTTTCAAGCAGTTGTTCCAGCACCAGCGCCTGGTCCACCGCTCGTAATGTTTTCACTTGGATCCACGGAAGTACTGTCACGAACACCGGGAGGTACGTCAGTCTTCGGTTTTATGCCTGTCGTGCCGATGGTAATCGGATCTGCGCTGTTGATGGTCGTGGTTTCGTTGCTGACTCAGAAACCGAAGGCTGAGACAGTGGCGAGATACTTTGACTAGGAATTGCGGATTGTGGATCCGTCGTTGGTTCAAATCCGAAATCCGAAATCCGCAATCTCCCAACTCTACCCAAAACAATATAACCTTCCATCCTGCGCGCCCACCACGATCCGACCCTTCGCAATCGCCGGAGATGCTGAAATCGCCGCGCCTGCATTGAACTCCCAGAGTTTCGCGCCGGAATTCAGACTCAAAACATAAAAACGACCGTCGTTTGAGCCTACAAAAACCCGATTTCCCGAGATAGCCGGGGACGACTCAACACGAGCGCGTGTCGTGAAAGTCCACAGCGATTTTCCAGCACTGTTAAGGCAATGGACCAGCTTGTCACGCCCGCCTACTACAATACGATTATTGAAGACCGCGGCTGACGAGTAATACGGGAACTTCCGCTGCGGATGTTCATATCGCCAGACAATCCGGCGTTCGCGCAAGTTCACCATCAGTACATCGTTGTTGAAGGTACCATAGAATGCCGAGCCATCCCGTAACGCCGGTGAAGCGCCGGTGTAAGCTCCGGAAGAAACCTGGAATACTTCCTTGCCATCCGAGATCCTGATGGCCCGAAAGATTTCATCACATCCGGCAATGAACGCCATGCCGTTCGCAATGCTGGGCGTAGAATGGACCGGTCCTTCAGTTCTTACTTTCCAAATTACCGACCCATTGCGTGTTGCAAGACAGTAAAGACTCTGATCGTATGAGCCAATGAGAACGCGATCTCCGACAACGACCGGAGACGATTTGATTTCATTCCCTGCCTTGAAGGTCCAAAGTCGCTTACCGTCAGGCGCGTTGACAGCATGCAACACGCCTTCGAGATCCCCGATAAAGATAATTCCGGAGCTGTACGCAGGTGAGGATTCTCCAATGGGCGCCCCGGTGGAATACTTCCAGTAAACAGATCCGTTCTCGAGATTCAGTGCTACCAGCTCTCCCTTTTGTGAGGCGGCGAAGACGGTGCCGCCAACGATCGCAGCTGACGATTCAATCATGTCTCCGGCTTCATAAGTCCAAAGCTGTTTTAAGGTAGCCGGCACGCTAGACAGCGATACACCCGTTAACGAAGGATTGCCACGGAACTGCGACCAGTTGTCAGCGGGAGTGTCCTGCGCGCGTGCGCCGTTAACGCAGCAGAAAACGATTGCCAGAACGATCGCGATTACTTTAAATCTCGTGCTCCAGAAAGTGTTCTCAGTACGCCGCTTCATAGATCTCCATCGCCCCAGTTCGATCGAAAGGTCTCGGATTAAAAGTGCCAGTCCATTGTTTCGCTGCTTCATCTGCGAGCATGGTGAGGTCGCTGCGTTCAATCCCTGCTTCATGCAAGCTCGTTGATAATCCGCCGGCCGCAGCTAACGTTTCTAATCTATCCGCCAAAAGGTCAGCTGGGCCGGCAGTGCCGTCGCAGTTCATTCCTTGAAGTACCAGCAGCTCTCGATAACGATCACCTGCAACCGGCCCATTCCAACGAACTACTGACGGGAGCATCAGCGCGATGGCCGATCCGTGTGCTGTTCCATAACGCTGTGTGAGCGGATTGGCGCAAGCATGAGTCGCGCCGAGCATTGAATTCTCAATTGCTACTCCTGCAAAGAAAGCCCCCAGTTGCATTGCACCTCGAGCAGACAAGTCAGTAGGCTGCTGAAGTACTCGCTCGTAGTTTGCCTCGAGCAAGCGCCATGCTTCGCGCGAAAAGATCTCGGAGAGTGGAGTGCGGGTTGTCGTCACGTATGTCTCCACCGCATGCGCAATGGCGTCGAAGCCTGAAGTAGCGGTAATCGCACGAGGCTGAGAGATGGTTAACTGCGGATCCAAAAGCGCAACTCGAAAAAGTGCTTTTGGATCACCACAGGCCATTTTCACGTGAGTCTCTGCGTCGGAAATCAGCGCATAACTTTGAGCTTCGCTTCCTGTGCCGGAGGTTGTCGGAATGGCGATCATAGGCAGCATTGGCTGGGTGGCCTTCCCGTAGCCCCAGTAGTCCTGCATGCGGCCGCCGTTGGTCAGGAGAAAATTGATGCCCTTCGCACAATCGAGCGAACTGCCACCGCCTAGTCCGATGATGGAATCAATTTGCAGAGGTGCGGCGAGACGTTTCCCGGTCTCGACCATGTTGGTGTCGGGATTGACTTCGAAGTCATGGAACCGAATGACATCGACACTGGCATTACGAAGCGGAGCAATCGCTTCTTCGACGTGACCTGACGCGACAAGCCCATGATCGGCAACGAGCAACGTACGCTTGAATCCTAGCTCGCGTGCAAGTTCGCCGAGCCGGCTGATGGTTCCGGCTCCGAAGATCACGCGAGTACGTGGCTGGAAGTCGAAGGTGTTCATTTACGAATTGCAACTCCTCACCGGAGACTGGCTTGCTTTACGTTACCCACGGCGTAGAGATGACTTCCAGTACGAACGATCAATAAGTCACCTGACACAGCAGGCGTAGCCATCAGTGCCTGGCCCATCGGATTCGTAGCCAGTAACTCGAATTTCTTCCCCGCCTTCACGACAAAAACGTCGCCGTCCTCGCTTGCCAGATACAACTTTCCGCCGGCGGCTACGGGCGATGCGCTGAATGAACTCGGGAGCCTCTCCTGGTAGTGAAGCTCTCCAGTTTTCGCGTCATACGCGCTCAGCACACCGTTATCAGCACAGACGTAGAAAATATCGCCATAGATTATCGGTGTGGGGGTATAAGGACTGCCTTTGCTCGAGCTCCAGGCTATGAAGTCGTTAGTAGTCTGGCCGGACTTGAGTGAAATGTCTCCAATAGCGCCGGATTTAAAAACGTACATCGGCCGTCCGGCAGGATAACCACCCGTTATGTAAATCAGTCCGTTTCCGATTTGCGGAGCCTGCATTTTTACCTGGGTATCATTGTCCGAGAAGCGCCAAAGCTCCTTGCCCGTCAAAGGATCATAGCCGCGAATGTACCTTCCGCCATTCGCTACTAATTCAGTTCGTCCGTTAGCGGTGTTTATTGACGGAGTAGTCCACGAGGTGATCTCACCACGCTCGACTCGCCAGGCTTGTTTGCCGTCTTTGAGGTTATATGCGGCGATGAACGATTGTTTGTGACCATCTGCCTGGACGATCACAAGATCGCGATAGATAACTGGGCTACTTGCATGACCCCAGGATGAAGAGGGGTCGTCCCAAAGTCCAGGATTCAGAATACCTAGATCCTTGTTCCAGATTAGATTGCCATTGAAGTCATAACAAGCGAGACCCTCAGAACCAAAGAGCGCAACAACGTATTTTCCATCAGCAGCCGGAGTGGAGTTTGCCTGAGTCGCCTTTACGTGTCTGGCCGCTTTCGGCACACCTTCAAAGGCAGTCTTCTCCCAAATCACTCGACCTGTCTTCTTATCGAGACTGTAAATCTTCCACGTATGTTTGACGTCGTCACGAGCGAGCCCAATCCCTCGGTCCTTCGCTTTGAAACCCGTATTTGGATCACTGCTAATGGCGGTGATCACGAAAACCCTGTCGCCCCAAACGATTGGACTCGAGTGCGACAGACCGGGAATCGGTGTCTTCCAGACTATGTTCTTTCCTTCAGACGCACTCCAAGCTGTGGGAGGGTTCGCACCATCCGCAACTCCCGATGAGTTGTTTCCGCGGAATGAGGGCCAGTTCTGAGCTTGGACCATGGTCGAGGCCGCGACCATCAGCAGGTACACCTTAAGAAGGTTTTTCATAAGCTCTCCGCCCAACAACTTGGTTCGGGAATTACGAAACGCATGAGCGTTCGCTCGCCCTTTAGTTGTGAGGCTTCGAGGAGTTATACCCTGGTGCGATCGGAAGCTTCAGTTTTGCACTGGTTGATTGTTTTAGCTGGGCAGCATCAGCCAATGCAAATAGCTGGTTTCGATTCGAGATGTACAGTACTCCGTTCGCAGGAACAACTGTCGAGTACACCGAGCTGCCCATGTTGATCTCGCCCAGCACTTTCTTGACCTTTCCCTCCTGCATGATCACAACGTCGCCGTCTTCATCGCCGAGGTAGATCTTTCCGTCAATCAACATTGGCGAACCCCAAACCGCCGCAAACAGGTCGTGGGTCCAGTAAGGTTGGCCTGTCTTCGCATCAAGCGCATGCAGGAAACCGCTGAAGTCTGACTCGTAAACAATTCCGTCTTTGATAGCCGGTGTCGAGATAGACCGGCGAATCTTGTCGTAATGCCATACCAAGCCGGTCTTTGTTATATCGCCGCGCTTCGTAGCATCAATGCAGTACATGTGGCCGACGCCTTCGCCGTGCTCCGGGTCCTGTCCATTTGCGATGTACACGCGATCCTCGTAAACGACTGGGGTGCTGATTAGTTCGTTTCGCGTTTTGGGCCAAACAGACTCTTTCGGATTCGTATCAAACTCCCAAAGCTTCTTGCCTGTCTGAGCTTCATAACCGCGGATCCAACCATCTCCCTGCGCGTGAATCACCTGAACGACGCCACCAATCGTGCCGACTGTTGGCGAAGACCACTGGCCGTGAAGAATGCGATCTTCAACTGGGTTGTCTTCCCAAACCAGTTTTCCTGTCTTCTTATTAACGGCGATGATTGCCGGAGCTTTTGGTGAAGGAATGTTTACGTGGCTCTCGTCCTGGCCATTTGAGGTACTCACATAAATCAGGTCGCCATATGAGACCGGTGAAGAGTTCGCCAGATTGTGTGGCAGCGAACCCACCTCTTCAATCATGTCGAATCGCCAAACTACGTCTGCATTGAATTCACCGGTGAGCTTTTCATCGGTGACCGGACCATCGTTCTCCTTATCACGAAAGCCTTGAGTATCAAGACACATCAACTCGGCACGGTTAGAGACATAGTAGATACGGTCGCCCTCAACCAATGGCGACGAAGCAATTCCTTGATACGGCCAGTCGTTAACGCGTCCGGCGGCCAGCTTGTCATGGACCATCTGCCACATGAACTGTCCGTCAGACTCTCGAAATGCCATGAGCACACCTTTATCACCTGTGATCTTAGGATCGCGCAGGCCTTCGTTGTTGGTGCCGACAAAGACCATACCTCCGGATACAACGACGTTGCCGTAGGTTTGCGATCCCAACTGGGCTACCCACTTCACATTCTTTTTAGTCTTCACGTCCCAGGTCGTGGGCAATCCCTTCATATTTGAAGTCATGTTCCGATCGGGAGTGCCGCCCCACATTGGCCAGTCGCCCTTCCCCGGATCTGAGGCTGAAGCCGACGGCGCCAGCACTACGGCACCAAGCAACAGCAGAGGTCCTACGAACAGTGACACTAGTAGTGAATTCGTTTTGGCTGCGACGATTAACGTTGCGATTCTAGGCGTGTTCATGATTTTCATTTGTTTAAGTACACCTTGATGTTATCAAAGGATATTTCAGCCAACGCGTTGCCGAATATTCCCGGTGCGCCTTGGCGGTTTGGAATCGGATCAATGCGTTCAATCATCCACGCAGCGGGCTCGGCTTCTCCGGCTGCCCATACTTTTCCGCGCGCGCGTACTTTGCCATCAGGTAGATTCTCGACGCTCAACTTCATGCGGTACCAGGTATCAGGCTTCCACGCAAATGGAATTTTGACCGTCCTGGCAGTCTCAGGTTGCCATGGTTCGATGTGCAGCGATTGGCTATTACCGTAAAGAGTCAACACATAACGCTGTGCGATCACCCCGGCGTCGCCCTGTTGCCGTCGCTTCTGGGTAGCTGATACGTCAGCTTCCACTGTGTAGTTGGACAGGTCGGACGGACCAAAGTAAGCGCGAGCCCGACTCAGTAGCGAAGAGCCTTCAGTCGTTTTTACAAGCACCTTGTTCCCGTTCACTTCGCGCACGATAAATTTCATAGTGGCGTTCGTCCAGTCGGGAGGCACAGTATTAACCGCCATCGAATCGAAATTCTGCTCCCACGGCAACGGCGGAAAAACTCGGACACTTGCTGAGCCGCTGATGTTTCCGACAGTTGCTTTCACGAGGCCGCCCTGAAGTATCGACTCGGGCGCGACGGTGAATTGTCCGTTTTCAATAGTTCCCTTTAGCTGATCCAGCGCCCAGGTCGCTGAACCCTCTTCGCGAAGAAAGTCACCTTTATCGTCAAACAATCTCACTCGGAAGTTGACCTTCTCACCCGGTTTGAGAATAAGTTCGGTTGGTACTACCTGAACGTAAGACGGCTGGCCGCTGCCTTTCCTGGGACCGCTACTCGGGCCGTTTGTGCCATTCTGTGTTTTCTTTCCAATGCAATAAATGTTCGAGTCGCTCACAACGTACACGTGACCATTAGAAACGGCGACCGATCCAATGATTGCTTCCGGCAGTGCTTCAGTTCCTAACTGATCCTGGTCGAGAATCTCGCAGCCGGTTGCAGACGGCTTCAGGATGAAGAACTTTCCGTTTTCAGTTCCGACGTAGAGTTTTCCGTCTGCCAGAACGGGGGACGCTTTCTGAATCGTGCCGAGGTTCTGAAACCAAAGTTGCTTGCCGGTTGTTACGTCGAACGCTGCGATGTTGGCACTGTTGTCGAGTTGGTAAAGCCGGTTGCCATCGAGTACAGGCGATGAAAAGCCGCCCTGCCAACCGTACGTGGTCCACTTAATCTGTTCTTTCTTGATCGGGCCTTTTGCCGTCGCATCTACAGCGACCATCATGCCCATCTCGCTCGAATCGAGATTCTCTTCGCTGTGCGTGAGAATTGCCGTAGTGCCTGAAACCACGACTCCCGTATTGAGTCCACGCTTACTGATTTCGTATTTCCACACAGGCTCACCTGTCTGCGGTTTGATTGCATGGACCACTCCATCGCTGGCTCCCTGGATCAGCAGCCGCATGCCATTCACGTCAGAGATGATCGGCGGCGCATAAGTCGTGTCGTATGGACGACCACCTGGTGCACTCACCCAAACTGTTTGGCCGCTAGCCTTATCAAACGCCATGAAGCGGTGCGCACCCCGTCCATGTTCTCCCCACGCGAATGTGACGCCGCTGATGATGACGAGATCACCATCGACTATTGGCGAGACCGTGCGGCCACCGTGTGTGGTGAGCAAGCCAAAATCCTCGCCCAGTGATCGTTCCCACAGGAGTTTTCCGTCACGATTCAAACTTATAAGCGTGCCACCAACACCAAAAGCGTAGACGTTACCCGTAGCTGGATCACCGACAGGTGAAGCCCAGCCAACCCGATGCGGAGGCACATCGCTCAAATACACATTGAAGCGATGTTCCCAAACCATTTTTCCTGTTTCAGCGTTGAGAGCGACTACTCGTTCCTGCAGGTTCTCACCTTTACCTACGGAGTTCTGCACGTAAACGCGATCACCCATGACAATCGGCGCCGACCGGCCACCGTACGGCGCCTTCCACGCGAGATTTTCGCCGGCCGGAGACCAACGTACCGGGAGATTCTTCTCAGCCGACACGCCATCGCGCGCAGGACCGCGCCAGTCAGTCCAATCAACGCCCAACGTTGGCGTTACGAAAACGAGTAGCAATATGACATTCAAAGAAATGGAGAGGCGGTTAGACATTTTGGATCTCCATATACTTCTTGACGAAGAAGACGTTACCGAAGATATTTGGGACGCTAATCGATTGCACGTGGTGCAACCTTACAGATGTACAGTACGTAAACTGACGTTGCTGCGTTACGTCTTTTTCTTTGCTATTCTGCCATTCAGGCATACATATTCAGTCGTTTTTCGAAGTCGAGTCAAGCGGAGGTGGCAACAAAATGGTCACACGACTTTTGATTCTATCGGCGATCCTCATTTTCCCTGCTTCCGTGTTTGCTCAAAACTCTAAGCAGGAACTGAACGAACAGATGTGGGAAGCCGTTCGCCGTGGTGATGCCGCTGCTGTGACTTCTCTGCTCGATAAAGGAGCAGACGTAAATGCCAAATTTCGCTACGGAGCTACGGCTCTATTCAAAGCTGCAGAGCGAGGTAATCCGGAGGTTGTGAAGATCCTGCTAACCCGTGGTGCTGATGTTACCGTGCGGGATACGTTCTACGGCGCGACCGCAATGACATGGGCACTCGATAACGGTCACACCGAAGTAGTGCGACTGCTTTTGGACAAGAATCCCGCCAGTACGAACGAGGTGTTGATGACCGGCGTTCGTGAAGGTAAGCCTGAGCTGGTCCAGGTCGCGCTTGGGACCAATTCGGCGAAACCTGAAGCTCTAACACTCGCACTCGGAGTGGCGCTCGCGAAGGATGAACAGAAGACAGAAAACATTGAAGCGTTGAAGAAAGCCGGCGCCGTAGCTCCTCCAGCAGTCGAAGCTGCAACTCTTCAATCTTATGCCGGCAAGTACAAGAGCGAAGGCCCACTTGAACTTAATGTCAGCGTCAGGAACGGAAAGCTCTTTACAACCGCCGGCGGACCACAGTCGTTCCAGATGTTAGCGATCGAAAAGACGACCTTCGTGCCAATCGATTTTGATGGCATTACTCTCACATTCAAAGTGGAA
>JBKPAC010000090.1:0-20231 GCA_046726175.1 Acidobacteriota bacterium | reverse complement strand
TTGCAGCACGGTGTATCAATTGAAGAAATTCACCGGCTGTCGCGAATAGACCCCTGGTTTCTGGATCAACTCAGTCAGGTGATGGACATTCAGAAAGAGATCGAGGGCTACAAGCTGGAAGACATTCCGCCCGATCTGTTGCGTTCGTTCAAGGAGATGGCGCTTTCTGATCGTCGCCTCGCATATTTAACGGATACCGATGAGTCAGAAGTACGCGCTTATCGCAAGCGACTCGGACTGGTACCAGTTTACAAGCGAGTGGATACATGCGGAGCAGAGTTTGAGTCTCACACTCCTTACCTTTACTCGACTTTCGAAACGGAGAATGAAGCGAATCCGACTGATCGTCCAAAAATCATGATCCTGGGCTCGGGACCAAACCGAATCGGGCAGGGAATCGAGTTCGACTACTGCTGTTGTCATGCATCATTTGCGCTGCGCGAAGCTGGATTCGAAACGATCATGGTGAACTGCAATCCGGAAACCGTCTCAACCGACTATGACACATCGGATCGTCTCTACTTCGAACCTTTGACGTTTGAAGATGTCATGAACATCTACGAAGTTGAGAAGCCTACAGGTGTGATTGTTCAGTTTGGCGGTCAAACTCCATTGAATCTCGCGATGCGACTTCATGAGGCAGGCGTGCCAATCATCGGCACTTCACCAGACTCGATTGACCTCGCGGAAGATCGGAAACGGTTTGGAGCGTTGTTGAAGGATCTCGGAATACCACAGCCTGCGAATGGCATGGCCTCTACTGTCGGGGAGGCAAGGGAAGTCGCGGGCCGCATTGGTTATCCGGTGTTAGTAAGACCGAGTTATGTGCTTGGTGGACGGGCGATGGCCATCGTGTACGACGAAGACAGTCTCGAGAGCTACGTTCGCAACGCAGTGGGGTTCACTCCGGATCGTCCAGTTCTGATTGACAAGTTTCTCGAGCAAGCTGCGGAGTTTGATGTGGATGCGCTTGCTGATGAAACCGCTTGTGTCATCGCGGGCATTCAGGAGCACATCGAGGAAGCGGGAATCCATTCAGGTGACTCGTCCTGCGTCCTCCCGCCGGTCCGCATCGAACCTGAACACATCGAGACGATGCGGCTCTACACTCGGAAGCTGGCCCAGGCGCTTTCGGTTCGTGGTTTGATGAACATTCAGTTCGCAATCAAGGATCATCGCGTCTTCGTACTGGAAGTGAATCCGCGTGCTTCACGTACGGTTCCTTTTGTATCAAAAGCGACAGGAGTGCCGATCGCTCGTATTGCGGCATTGGTAATGGCTGGTCGCAAGCTATCGGAATTTGGATTACCACCAGAGTTGAGTGTCGATCGATTCTTCATTAAGTCTCCGGTTTTCCCATTCGTAAAGTTCCCTGGAGTTGATCCGATTCTGGGACCAGAGATGCATGCGACAGGCGAGGTAATGGGGATTGGTGAGACTTTCGGTGAAGCGTACGGCAAGGCAATGTTGGCAGCGGGTCTGACGCTGCCCGCAAGTGGCCGCGCGTTTATTAGCGTGACTGAGAGCGATAAGGGACAGGCTGTTGTGCTGGCCCGCAAACTAACGCAACTGGGGTTCGAAATTGTGGCCACGCTCGGGACAGCTGCTCGCCTGAGTGAGGTCGGAATACCGGTCGAAACTGTGTTCAAGGTAAACGAAGGTCGGCCGAACGTTGTTGATCACATCAAGCGAGGTGATATCGCCCTCATTATCAATACGCCGCTCGGCCGAGCTTCCCATTTTGATGAGCAGGCAATTCGTCGCGCCGCTCTGCAATATAACGTTCCGTGTGTTACCACCATGACTGGTGCGAAAGCGATTGTTGAAGCGATAAAAGCGAGAAGGGAACGTGATTCGATGGAAGCGCAATCGCTACAGGAGCTGCATGCGATCGGTAGTTCGGCACGTTAAGGGTTCACTTGGAAATCAACAGCCGCGAAACGATTAATGCAATTCTCGATGAGTGCCGAACAATAGCAGTCGTAGGTCTGTCGTCTGATCCCGGGCGACCTTCTCACAACGTCGCTGCCTACATGCGACGCGTCGGTTACCGCGTCATTCCAGTAAATCCAAACGAGACGGAAGTGTTTGGGACCAGGTCATTTGCTTCTCTGTCAGAAGTGCCCGAGAAGATAGATCTGGTGGATGTTTTTCGCAGATCGGACGAGGCTGGGAAAGCCGTTGACGAAGCCATTGCCGTGGGCGCGAAGGGCGTCTGGATGCAGGAAGGTGTCATTGATGTAGCCGCTGCCAAACGCGCACATGCAGCCGGTTTGATGGTGGTAATGGATCGTTGCTGGTTGAAGGAACATCTGCGAAGATAGCTGCTCACACCTCACAAGGTAAAAATACATGACCGCAATGCTTGACCTGCCAAAATTCACATCCGGCTACCCGGAGACTGTGCTTCTGCACAATATTCGCTGGTCTACCTACGAAAGCTTATTGCGGGATAGATGTGATGCTCCCAGCCCGCGCCTCACTTACGACCGCGGAGATTTGCTCATTATGGTCACCTCACTCGACCACGAACAAACCAATCGCTGTATCGCTACGCTCATTCAGACAATCGCCGAAGAATTCGAAATAGAGTCGCGGGATTTTGGATCAACCACTTATAAGCGCAAGGATCTGCAACGAGGGTTCGAGCCTAATTCGTGCTTCTACTTCAAGAATGAAGCACGAATGCGCGGAAAGAAACGACTGGACTTGTCAAGAGATCCACCGCCGGACTTGATTATCGAAATTGATATTCACCATCTGAGCCTGAATAAACTGCCACTCTTTGCCGCCTTCGGTGTACCTGAAGTGTGGCGGTTTGACGGTACGCAGGTTGAGATATATGTGCTGAGTCGCTCGGAGTATCGGCGCGTTGAAAGGAGTTTGGCCCTACCAGCGTTGATGGCGCAGACCATCACAACGTTCGTTGCTCAAAGCGATGACTTAGGCCGACTCGAGTGGCTTAAGAATGTGCGACAGTGGTCTCGGCAGCACAAAGCTTCTCCGGAATAATGGCAGTCGAAATCAACGCAGCAGTAATCACCGTTAGCGATGCTTGCGCTCACGGCAAGCGCGAAGATTTGTCGGGCGAAGCGCTAGTCGGGCTACTATCGGAAATGGGCGCGAAGCTTGTCGAGAGGAAAGTTGTTTCCGATGACTTCGCGCCTCTTGAAAATACGCTTAAAGAAATAGCTGATCGAAAAGACGTGAATCTGATCGTTACGACGGGCGGTACTGGCCTCGGCCCGAGAGATAACACGCCGGAAGCAACGCTGAAAGTCATAGAAAAAGAAGCTCCCGGCCTGGCTGAAGCTATGCGCCTCGAGACGCTCAAACACACTCCGATGGCCATGATCTCCAGAGGTGTGTGCGGAATTCGTTCCGGTACTTTGATCATCAATCTTCCCGGTTCTCCCAAAGCGGTTCGTGAAAGCTTTGAGGTAATCAAGCCCGTCTTGTCGCACGCTGTAGCTTTGCTCGCCGGTCAGACAAGTCACGACTCGGACAACAAAGCGACCGTATCTAAGGTTTGACAGTATCCGAAAACAAACCGTAGAATTTTTTTGTTCGCAAGACTTCCGCTCATCCATACCGGATCAAGATGCTGTTGCAGACTACAGTAACTGAGCCTTCGATTGGAGGTCCGATCACTGCCTACTGGCCGGTGATGATCTTTTTCGTGGTCGCGATTGTGTTTCCTGTGTTGCCGATCATTCTCGGACGTTTCCTGCGGCCCATTAAGTACGAGAAGGACAAAATGCGGCCTTATGAATGCGGCATTGATCCCAAGACCGAGGCTCACGAGCGATTCACGGTGCGTTTCTACATCGTTGCGATGTTGTTTTTGATATTCGATGTAGAGACGATTTTCCTGCTGCCCTGGGCCATCATCTTCATGGGGGACGATTTCTCATTTACCAAGTTTGCATTGATCGAGATGTTGGTATTCATCGGCATTCTGGTGGTGGGTTATTACTACGCCTGGCGCAAGGGCGCCCTGGAATGGGCCTGAAGTAATTTTCGATTGCCGATTTTCGATTTTCGATTGAAATTCAAACTTCGCGAAATCGAATCAGCAATCGAAAATCAAAAATCGGCAATCGAAAATAGCTTATGGCTGAACATCAGGAAGGTTTTGTACTCACAACGGTCGATTCGATCATGAACTCGATCCGTAGGAACGTCGTCGCGCCCGTCATTGACTTGAAGCCGGCACAGTACGTCGTGAATTGGGGACGTAAGTCTGCCATTTGGCCGATGACGTTTGGCCTTGCCTGCTGCGCTATCGAGATGATTGCGACCGGAGCTGGTCGTTTTGATATCGACCGCTTTGGCGCCGGAGTCTTTCGTCCCAGTCCGAGGCAGAGCGACCTGGTCATTATTGCCGGCACCGTTACCTTGAAGATGGGACCGGTCGTTCGCCGAGTCTACGACCAGATGCCTGAACCGAAATGGGCAATCGCGATGGGTGCCTGTGCGTCTACAGGTGGTCCATTTGACTCCTATTCAACAATGCAAGGCGTCGATCGATGCATCCCTGTCGACGTTTACATCCCAGGTTGCCCACCCCGTCCTGAAGCTTTGCTGTACGGATTGATGAGACTGCAAGACATCATCATGCGCGAAGCACCATCTACGTACATCTTCGAATCAGATGGCACCGTTCATCGTCAACGATACCTTGAAGGTGATGAGGAAGGCGTCAAAGCAGGTGATGTGGCCTCGGGAGTCGTCGATGTCACTACTCTGCCTTAACTTAAGAACGTCTTTGCCAACCGGACCTAGCCCCGCAGTTGTTGCTGAATCAGGGCCGTCATCTCACCGGTAATCGCGGGCCTATCCTTGAACAAATCCCAAACCAATCCACTTATCGACGGTTCGGTCTGTGAAACTATTCGGCGTGTGAACCGGAACCGATCATTGGGGCATGGATGCGTGTCGTCCTCACTTGTCTCTCGATTGAGTTCCTTCTTCGTCTCTTCTTCAAGATCGGTACCGGCAGTTGCGGTCAATTCATAAAGGTTCTGCAAAGCTCTTCGAGAAGACGCTGATTCATTTATTTCTTTGTTCGCCAGGAAATTGAACTCAACGCTCTTGCGTATCACGTGCGTGAGCCCCTCTTCGAAAGCCTGTGCACCATACCTCGAGGCCGCAACTCGGTCAGCAAGGACCTCCTGCAATCGCGTAGCTCCATGACTAATTCGCCGAAAGATGAAGTGGTAGACACGCAGAAATTGAAAAGCCACATTCCACCATACCGCTTGGCCACTCAGCGCCATAGCGTAAGCAAACTTCATCATGTGGTCGTTTACTCGTAACGCGACGTCACCACCGGCTGTATCCCGATTGGAAAAATGACCGTACTCATGCGCAAGCACTGCGCGAAAGGCATTCAGCTCAAATCCACTCAATGTGCCAACGCCGATAATCAGAATTCTTTTTGCACGGTCTGCGGACCGTTCCCGCAACGTCCCTTTTTCGTAAACAGCAAGTTCAGTCCCCGGAGTGATTCTGATTTCGTCGATTGGACGCGTTCTCACTACCTCTGCGACTTTGAGTGTGAGCTCCCAGAGCTCGGGCGCTTCAGCCTGAGACAAAGGTCTGCCGGGATCTTCACGCTCAACTTTGAGAAACAGCGAGCGCACCATTTTATAGACCGTCAGGATTGCACCGATGCAGAGAATCAAGATCAGTTTGATTGGAATGCGCCCGAGCATTAGGAAGCCGTAGGTGATCGAGGCGGCCAGCGCTAGAACGAGGAACGTGACGACCGGCAGTGAAATGTAGTAGTAGATGCCTCCCACGTTGATCAGGGTTCGGTACCACCGTCGCAATGACAGTTCAGATTGGCTGGTTTCAGCGTTAGGATCAGCTGTTTCGATCGACCGGAGAGTCTTCTTTGATATTAACTTTCCAGACCCAAACAGCAATACAAGACCCGCGATCCACGCGACAACCGCAACTGAGGCATACCGTGCGAAGCGCCAAACGTTGGCTCGCGTATGAACGCCAGAATCGAGGAATGTCTGCGCCACTTCGTGAGGTAGGCCCATGCTTTCGGCCAACTTAATCTCATTTTCTGCTGTCACCCATTTCTCATCCGTTGCTGCCAGGATAGCGTTGAAGTAATGCGTGGGCATAAGGTCGGGATGTTTGGCTACCAGGGTTTGAGTAGCTCGCCGGAAAACATCGATCTGGTCCAGTTCCAAAGCTAATTGAGCCACTAAGAGGGTGAAGTCGGCATCACCAGACGTTTGAGGATTACGTTCAGCCTCGATGGCAAGCGCCAATGCTCTCGCCTTTTCCTCTCGTGTACCTTGTTTGTTTTCGGCAGGATACGCCAGAAAATTTGCGAGATTAATCAGATTCTCTGGTGAACGATTCATTTGAACTGCGCGCTCCAACAACGGCATCCCGTCTTCGCGTTTACCCTGCAGCACAAGACAGGTACCAAGTCGTCGAATTACAGGATCAAATTCCGGAGCTTTGTGGAGGACCGCTGAATACAGGCGCACGCCTTCCTCATAATTGCCGCCATCCATCGCAATCGTTGCCTGCTTAAACTCGTCAACAGCTGAGGGGGCAATCTTGCTGAGCTGATCCATTATGACCTGTTCCTTCTTCATGTCTCGTGGCTTCTGTTGGGCGGCAACAGTCATGAAGACAAACGTCAGGCACAGCAATACTGTAAGTTTGAAAAACATTCGAATATCCTCTCCGGATTAGAGACTTGAATGATTCGGCAAGCTTGTTTGCCCTGGTGACCGGGCATCTTGAGGTTAGAGCGCAAAAGGAGTTTGTGTCAATGGAAGCCAGGGTTGTAATACGGCGGTAGTCACTCGAAAACTTCTGTGAGAATGGAAGAAAGTGGTTGAGGCTGCCGTCTAACGAGTGTTGTTTGTGCTGGAGGAGGAATGGAGCTGCGGGCGACCATGGCTGAATCGACAATCGGTCCCGATGTAATCCATGCCTGCCAGGAAGGAGATCGCGAGGCGTTTCGACTGCTTTTTGAAGCCTATAAGGACCGCGTGTTCTCCATCGCAGTTTATTCCTTCTCGGGAGATGAGGCCGCCGCCAGCGACGTCACGCAGCAGACATTCCTGAAGCTGATGAGTTCAATCTCGCAGTTTCGCGGTGAGTCAGAATTTACGACGTGGCTCTACCGGATGGTCGTGAATGCCTGCATCGACGAGCAACGGCGACGAAAACGTTTCCTGCCCTGGGGAGATTCACCACGAATGAACAGAGCCGCCGAAAAGCGCCCGCAGGAGAAGCAGTTTGCCCGAGATGAGATGAGGGACGCAGTCAAAGAAGCGATTAAAGAGCTCAAGCCGAAATTTCGCATGCCGATCCTGCTGAAATATATCGAGGGCCTGTCGTACGAAGAGATTGCAGTGGTGATGAGCTGTTCAAAGGGTACTGTGGCTTCACGTCTAAATCGCGGGCACAAACAACTCGCGCAAAGGCTGGCCCATCTGCGCGATCAGATTGTTCTGGGAGATTGAAGATGTTTTCAAAGCACGTTACCAGGGATTTGTCAGCTTATTGCCATAGCGAACTTGGCCCCGAAGAATCACGGCGCGTTGCCGAACATGTGATCGCATGTGCTCGATGTCGCGCCGAATTGGAAGAGATCAAATTCGGGGTCAAGCTGGCTGCACAGTTGCCTCAGTATTCTGCGCCCGCTGAAATGTGGCCTGAGCTCGAGCGGCTAAGAGCTCAGTCTCTCGCGAGCGCAGATTCAACTTCGAAACGTCCCTTTAGACTCTGGCAGCCTCAGTTTGTAGCGATCGCAGCAGTCCTGCTAGTTGTGATTGGGCTGGCGATTTTCATGGCCAGCCGTAGCGCTTCGACACCGTCATGGGCGGTTGCACGGCTTGATGGAAATCCTCGTATCGGTTCCTGGGCGATGGGAAGCAAAGGCCGGCTGGCCGTGGGCCAATGGTTGGAAACTGATTCAAACTCCAGAGCACAGATTGAAGTGAGCTCAATCGGTCACGTAGAAATCGATCCGAACACGAGAGTGCGACTGCTCGAGAGTCGAGCCACTGAACACCGGCTTGAACTCGCGCAAGGAAAGATGAGCGCACGGATCTGGGCACCACCGCGCTTGTTTTTCGTCGACACACCATCGGCAGTTGCCGCCGATCTGGGCTGTGCTTACACACTCGAGGTAACTAAGGACGGCGCCAGTTTGTTACATGTGACTTCCGGCTGGGTAGCACTTCAGTTGAAAGATCGCGAGTCGATGGTTCCCGCCGGTGCGGCATGCCAAACTCGTCCCGGGGTTGGTCCAGGCACTCCTTATTTCGAAGATGCCTCAGAGGAATTCCGGAATGCGCTGGTGAAGTTTGATTTTGAGCATGACAGCATTGGACCATCTCAGTTGCACGTGCTGCTGAATGCCGCTCGTCCGCGCGACAGTCTGACTGTGTGGCATCTTCTGTTTCGCACCAGTGAAGCCGAGCGGGGCGAGGTCTACGACCGGCTTGCGCAACTAGCGCCTCCGCCGAATGGTGTCACACGGGAAGGGATCCTGAAGCTTGACAAACAGATGATGGAGACCTGGCGCGATGCACTGGCGTGGACCTGGTATACGAATCCTCCAGGAAAGTTAGAAAAGACGCTGAAGAAAGTATGGACCGGTGGCCTTGGAAAGATTCACGAATGGGAGGGAAAGAAATGAGACTGAACAGACGCGAGTTCGTATTTGGCGCGAGTGTGGCGGTGGCCCTCCCGCTGCTCGGTTGCAGTGGAAAGGCCGTTGCTGAACGTGTGGAAAGCATTGGAAGCGTTGGGACTTGGAAGACAGTCATCGTGTCCGATGCGGAACCGGGCCAGCCGATGATCATATCGGGCCGAATTTTCGCACCTGATGGGAAGACGCCGCTGGAAGGCATCACGCTGTTTGTTTATCAAACAGACGCGTCAGGTAATTACTCGACAACCTCAGGAAATGGAGACCATCGGAACACACGAATACACGGCTCGATGAGGACCAACGCTGACGGCAAATATGAGTTTCGCACGATTAAGCCGGGCTCGTATCCGCGGACGCGAAACCCTGCGCACATTCATGCCTATGTATCCGGTCCGGGCTATCCTGAGTACTGGATCGACGAGTATCTCTTTGATGACGATCCTTTTGTGGAACAGGATGTTCGCAATCGATTAGGCAACAAAGGCACTTTCTCTTCGGTTCTAAAGCTCACAAAAGAAAGCGATGGCATTCTGCGCGGAGTGCGCGATATCGTAATTGAACGCTGCAGTAAGAATTGCACAGGGCGATAGAGGCAGGTGAAAAGACTAAGGAAAGTTCTGAAATGGGTAGTGATCGTGGTGGCAGTGCTATTTGTTGCAGCGCAGTTTTATCGTCCAGCGAAAACAAATCCACCTGTTGACCGCTCGATGACTTTTGAGGCGCGTATACAGCCAAGTCCGCAGGTTGCAGCAATCCTCGATCGCTCGTGCCGTGACTGCCACTCAAATGAAACCCGTTGGCCGTGGTACAGCAACGTCGCGCCTATGTCCTGGTTTGTAATTGACCACGTGAACCATGGGCGAAGTCACCTGAATATGTCTGAATGGGGTCGCTACGACAACAACGAAGCTTCGAACCAGCTGCGCAATATGTGTCGTGAAGCGCGATCCGAAGTGATGCCATTGGCCTCGTACACAATGGTCCATCGCGGCGCGGTAATGTCGCAGGAGGACATTAAGGTGCTTTGTGACTGGGTGACTGCAGAAAGGCAGAAATTGGCTGGGAGTAGCGATAGTCAAAAGTAAGAAACCAACATTTACCATTTATCGTTTGACATTTCTCATTTGTCATTTTGTCCATTTTGTCTTGGGCTTGCATTCACTCACGAACCGTGGTGACGCAAATGAAAAACGAGAAATGTCAAACGATAAATGGTAAATGGTTTGTCTCTTCATCGTTCGGTCCCTTCGTCATCGTTTTCCCAACGCTGTCCTCTCACGCAGCGCGCGAGATAGATGCGTCGTATCGTTGAGTGAAGCCACTCTCAGAAATCCGTCCTCGCGCAAATCGAAACGCGATACGCCGCAATTTGATGTCGTAATCCATACAGGCTTCAGTTCGGGCGCATCCAGCGCTCCGAGAAGATGCAAGGTGAGAATGCAGATTGTTCCCGTGTGGCTGAAGATCGCGATTCTCCCACCTCTGTGCTGCTCAATTGCTTCATCCAGTTTAGCTCGGGCCCGGTCGAGTAACTGCCGGTAGCTTTCTCCACCGCTCATCACATGCTCGAAGTCGCGGCGAAGAAGCGCAGCGTATTGCTCCGGATGCGCCTGCGCTGCTTCTTCAAACGTGAGTCCTTCCATTATTCCTACACTGCGCTCGCGAAATGCTTCCGTGGGCTGGATCTCAAGTCGAGCGAGCCGCGCTAATGGTTCGGCAGTTTCGACCGCTCGCCTCAAGTCGCTGGAATAAATTGCGGTAATGTGTTCTACAGCAAGGGCGCGTGCCGTAGCTCGAGCCTGTCTTCGACCGCGAGGTGAAAGTGGCGTAGCGGTATGCCCACCAAAACGGCCCTCCGCATTGCCCTGCGATTGCGCGTGACGTATGAGGATGACGTGAGTAGTCAGCGAAGCCATTTTCGATTGCCGATTGGCGATTTCGCTTAGTCTGCTACCAATACTGTTGCGGGTTTTTGTGAATTGGCTGTTTCAGCCTTCAGTTTTTCAGCCTGGTAATGACTCACCAAAGCCTGGATGATTTCGTCCAGGTTACCTTCCATGACGAGATCCAATTGATGGATGGTGAGGCCGATACGGTGGTCGGTGACACGGTTTTCCTTGAAGTTGTATGTACGAATCTTCTCCGAGCGATCCCCTGATCCCACCATCGACCGTCGCTCGCTCGCCAGTGCCTCGTGCTGCTTTTGCTCCTCGATCTCCTGCAGGCGAGCACGCAACACGCGCATTGCTTTCTCACGGTTCTTGATCTGCGACTTTTCATCCTGCATTGAAACCACGACGCCAGTCGGCAGGTGCGTAATTCGAACAGCCGAGTACGTTGTGTTCACTGACTGGCCCCCAGGACCGGAAGAGCAAAAGGTATCAATGCGCAGGTCTTTCGGATCGATCTTGACGTCAACCTCTTCAGCTTCTGGAAGCACTGCGACAGTGATTGCAGAGGTGTGGATTCGTCCGCTCGCTTCTGTTTGCGGCACGCGCTGCACTCGATGCACGCCGGATTCATGTTTCAGCTTCGAGTAGACCTTGTCACCCTCGATAAGCGCAATCGCCTCTTTGATACCACCGATTCCTGATTCAGAAGCTTCGAGTATTTCAAATCGCCATCTCTGACGTTCGGCGTAGCGACCGTACATTCGCAACATCTCGTGAGCAAACAGAGTCGCTTCGTCGCCTCCCGTACCTGCTCGGATTTCGAGAATAACGTTCTTCTCGTCGTTCGGATCTGTGGGCACCAGCAAAAGCTTGAGCTCATCTTCTGTCGCATCGAGTTTGATTTGAAGAGTTTCAACCTCCATGCGAGCCATTTCACGCATTTCGTCGTCGTCGCTGCCATTGAGCAACTCGCGCGCGCCGGCTAACTCCCCTTTGAGAGATTTCCATGCACGATACTTTTCAACGATCTCGCCAAGACTCCGGTGTTGTTTTGCTGCTTTAGCGTAGGCGCTCTGGTTGGCAAGCAATTCCGGCGACGAGAGCTCATTCGTCAGCTCTTCATAACGTGCTTCGATTTGTTCAAGTCTCTCTAACATAAACTTTCAGTCTCACGACAACGGAGCGAGCGCGGGCTCGTCCGTCTTTGGCTCGAGTCTCAACGACTCTTTCAATGCTTCGATGGCTACTTCGAGTTGCTGATCATCAGGCTCCTGGGTCGTGATGTTCTGGAGCCAAACTCCGGGTAGCGTGATGAATTTAAAGATTCGACTGCCTTCACGCCTGGCTGAAAGACGGATGATCTCGTACGACAATCCTGCAACCACCGGAATCAGGACAATTCGAACCGCGAAGTTCAGCAATAGCGAGTCAAACTTGATCACTGAAAAGAGCAGGATGGCAACCAGCATCACCACCATCAGGAAACTCGTTCCGCAGCGCGGGTGCTGTCGCGGCTGCGGCCGCGCGTTCTCGACCGTGAGCGGCAATCCAGCTTCCCACGTAAACACGGTTTTATGCTCGGCGCCGTGATATTGAAAGACACGCCTTATATCCTTCAGCAATGAAAAGCTGAAGATCATGATCAGGAAGAACGTCATCCGGATTAATCCATCTATCAAATTAAAAGCGACCGAAGGGCGCACTGGATGCAAGTAGGGCTTAATGGAGTTCCAAGTGCGTGCATACCAGGATTCGTCCGCTGACGATGTCTGCACGGTGCTCGAAGCTTCTGGCGCTCCACTGGTGGGCGCTGAACTGACTGCTGCCGGAGTGGTAGCCCAACCCGCTGCAATGAAAAGCGCGTTCGTTAACAACAGCGGCGCTGCGACGAAAAGAAGCACATTGAAGATCAATGCAAACGCAATCGATCCGGCTGCTGCCGCGGTTGTACCCGTCTTCAACTCATCTTTAGCTCGCTTCTGCGTCGGCACGGGAAACAATCCCGGCACCGCCCCGGTCAGTCCTGCGAAATCACCTTCGCCTTCGATAACTGCGGGTGACAAAGCGACCTGCACTTCTTCAGCTTTCTCTGCTTCAGCAAACGCTTCGTTCGCGGAGTAATTCAATGCCTTAATGCCAAGGCCCATCGACTGCAAGAGGACAGCGCCACCGCGCAATACCGGGAGCTTCAAAATCGGATACTTGTCGCTCCACTTCGGTAATCGCGCTGCAGTGTTAACAATTGTGCCGTCAGCCTTGCGCACGGCGATGGCGTACGCATTCGGTGTGCGCATCATGACGCCTTCAATTACGGCTTGACCGCCGACGATCAAATCTCGTTCTGGTGTCGCCAAACTTCTGACCTCCTCAGTAGCTCTTAACGGTGCATGTTGCCATAAAACACTTACGCCGGCGTTTTCGGGCGGTTGCACTAAGGCTACCGCAGGTTAGCGCCGGCGTGTGTAACTAAGTTCGAAGCTAGTGTTGATTTAGCAACAAGATTTTGAATCCTCGGGTGATCATTGCGCAGGCGTCGTTTCGGTCGAGGTTTTCTTGCCATAGCGCTTGTTGAATCGATCGACGCGTCCTGCCGTGTCTACCAGCTTTTGCTTACCCGTGAAGAACGGATGACAAGCCGAACAGATTTCCACGTGAAGATCGCTCTTTTTAGTAGAACGTGTCTTAAAGGTTTCGCCGCACGCGCACGTCACAGTAATTTCGTTATATTCCGGATGAATTCCTGGTTTCATTAGTCTTCTCTTTCGGTTTCCGTGTAGGACATGAATTTCTCTCTGTTTTCAAACAACTCATGATAGGGCGAGCACTTGTTAGCGTCAAGTTAACTGACGGACTCTACTGAATTTAGCCATCATGACCTTCTCAAACACCTCGGTTGACAGCAGATAAATCGCATGCTTAAATCGATTTCGCTTCCAAACTGTACTAGCGTTAACACTTCAGCGCATTCGATGCGCGACCAAAGCACAACCGGATCGCAGATTTAGGCGGGGTGTAGTTTCTGAGCCTTATGGCCTATGTCCGAAGACACGAAGCAGCCGGAAAAAACTGAAGCCACCAAGTCAGATGATGAGGCAACCGAATCTTCGGGAACTCCTCCACCGTCAGCCATTCCTCCTGCTGGTGTTCTTGCCGGCGCTGACGAAGAGAAAGCGGCCATGGTCGAACAAGCCAAAGGCCGCGTCGCTGCTGTAAAAGAATCGTTGGGAACTCCATCTCCAGACGCTCCCAAGCCTCCCGTTAAGAAGAAAGAAGAAGGACCGAAGCCGATTGACGCGTCCGGCCACCCTCTGGCAAAGCGATTAAAGGCAAAGTTTGATGGAGCTATTCTGGAAGCAATCGAGTTTCTCGGTCAGCTTTCGTTGATTGTCGACCGGCCGCGAATTGTCGAGATTTGTGAAGCATTGAAAACGGATGAGACTACGCCATTTAACTACCTTTCGGACGTCACCTGCGTTCACTTTCCCGATCACACGGAAGCACCGTTTGAAGTCGTCTACAATCTGTACTCAATATCCGAAAACGAGCGCGTCCGTCTGAAACTGACGACAACACCCGAGCGCGGCGTCGACAGCGTGACCAGCGTTTGGCCGGCAGCGAATTGGATGGAACGGGAAGTCTACGACCTCTTCGGGATCGTTTTTCACAATCATCCTGACTTGCGTCGATTGTTGTTGCCTCCCGACTGGGAAGGTCATCCTCTCAGGAAAGACTACGCGCTCGAGTTTGTTGAGAACGCATGGACTGAGAGGCATCTGCCGGAATTCACGGACGTACAGCGCGAGCAATTGATTCAACGGAGAGCATACGGGCTCGAACTTCTCTCCGTGCCGCAGGAACGTGAGATGCGCGAGATTTTCCGGGGTGGCAAGGAAGTAATGCCTAAAGACAAGTGATACGCCCCGGAGATAACTAACAGTGACGCCAAAAGAGATTGCCACTCACTACGCTGCGCGAATATTCGATACGCCCGAGGCGGCTAGAGTGGCAGGTTTCGTGTTGAGCGAAACTGCAACGCCGAGAAATGTGTGGAACAAAGCGAGCGCGGCCAGCGCGATCGTTCTCGGACTAGTCGAGAAGCGCAGTAAAGGAGAAGTAGGAGAAATCGGACTCGTCATTGAGCCATGGAGCGTCACCGGCTGTTACAAACCGAGCGAACAGAATATGCCGGCGGCTTAGCATGCGATTGAACTGCTTGATTTGAAGCTGAAGAGTAAGCAATGCATCAGGTAGAAATAGCAACCACCCAGGAAACGCTGCTCGATAGTCCCGAGATGGTCCTGAATATGGGACCTCAGCATCCGTCTACTCACGGCGTGCTTCGCATAATTCTGAGACTGGACGGAGAAACCGTCATCGATCTCGATTGCGACATCGGTTATCTGCACCGCGGTATGGAGAAGATTGCCGAGAACCGCATGTACACGATGATTGCTCCGTATTGGGATCGGCTGGATTACATCTCCGCGGTTTCAAACGGGCTGGTGTGGGTAGAAACAGTCGAACAGATGATGGGACTGCCGGTTCCTCCGCGCGCTCATTACCTGCGAACAATTCTGACCGAGCTAAATCGTATTGCTTCGCATCTGCTTTGGCTTGCGACGCATGCCCTCGACATCGGTGCCGTCACGGTGCTGCTCTGGGCGCTACGCGAACGCGAAGAGATATTAAAGATTTTTGAGCGGCAGTTTGGCGCCCGTCTTACTTGTCACGCATGGCGCATTGGTGGATTGCCAAACGATGCGTACGATGATTTCGAATCCGACGTAAGACAATTCATCAACAACTTTCCCCGGCGGCTCGACGAATACGAAACGGTCCTTTCTGAGAATCGGATCTGGCTAAGCCGAACTGTCGGCATTGGTGTCATCTCAGCTGAAGATGCTATCGCCATTGGCCTGTCGGGTCCGGCGCTGCGCGGTTCCGGCGTTCCGTGGGATGTCCGCAAAGCGCGTCCGTACGCAGCTTATGCTGACATGGATTTCGACATTCCGCTCGGTGAGAACGGCGATACCTACGATCGATACCTCGTCAGGCTTGAAGAGATGAGACAATCTCGTCGCATCATTGACCAGGCGCTCGATAATCTTCCGGACGGACCCGTAGTCGCAAAGCTGCCCAAAGTTATCAAGCCGCCGGTCGGCGATTACTATCATTCAATTGAAGCGCCAAAGGGCGAGATTGGCTGCTACCTCGTTTCAGATGGAACTGCACAACCGTGGAGAGTACGTGTACGACCTCCTTCACTGATCAACCTGCAGGCATTGAAGCAAATGTGTGTGGGACATCTCGTCGCTGATGTGGTTGCAATTATCGGTACGCTCGATATCGTTCTGGGTGAAATTGATCGTTAAAGTGTTGTTATCGCTGGTCCTACAATCTGCTGACTTGTAGAAAGGAAAATCGAGACTTCAGGTGGTTCTTTTTGCTCCCATTAACATCATTGACGATTTATTGTTGAAGGTTTTCAGTCCTGAAACCGTCAACCATGTTATCTGGCCTTTCATTCAAATCGGCCTGATCGTAACCCTCATTGCTCTTTGGGTCGCCTACGCTACGTATCTCGAGCGCAAGATTTCAGCTTTCATGCAGGCGCGTTTAGGCCCGATGCGCGTTGGTCCATGGGGTCTGTTGCAGCCCATCGCTGACGGGATCAAGCTGCTGACGAAAGAGGACTTCATTCCTGAGAAGGCCGATCGATGGCTGTTCTTCTGCGCTCCTTACATCGCCG
Source organism: Acidobacteriota bacterium (assembly GCA_046726175.1). Lineage (GTDB taxonomy): Bacteria > Acidobacteriota > Blastocatellia > Pyrinomonadales > Pyrinomonadaceae > PSRF01. The sequence goes on along the minus strand of JBKPAC010000090.1, from coordinate 3,889 downwards.
TTGCTGCAGCTTTCATAGTTTTTGCGGTCATTCCGTTCGGACCTGACTGGGCGGTCATCACCGACGTAAACATCGGTATATTGTTCGTTCTGTCGGTTTCCAGTGTTGGTGTGCTTGCGTTGATTCTCGCCGGTTGGTCTTCTAATTCGAAATACTCATTGTTGGGCGCGTTGCGTTCGAGCGCTCAGATGGTGTCGTACGAGGTCTCGATGGGATTGTCGCTCATCGGCGCGCTGATGTTTGCGCGAACCTTGTCACTATCGGGCATTGTTGCAGCGCAGGGCACGGACTCGATCTGGTTCGTGGTGTATCAACCAGTTGGCTTTCTGATCTTCCTGATCAGTGGCATAGCCGAGAACAATCGAGCGCCATTCGATCTTCCTGAAGCTGAGTCTGAGTTGGTTGCGGGTTTCCACACCGAGTATTCGGGCTTCCGCTGGTCGCTCTTCTTCATGGCTGAGTACGCGGCAATGGTCGTTGTGACGGCTGTGGTAACGACGCTTTATCTCGGTGGATGGTACTTTCCGTTTGTTTACAGCCTCGAGTTGAGTGGCTATCACAACCTGTATGTTGTTGTGAGTGTGCTAGTCTTTCTGATCAAAGCGTCGATCGTACTGTACGTCTATTTCTGGCTGCGCTGGACGTTGCCGCGTTTTCGTTATGATCAGTTGATGGATGTTGGCTGGAAGTGGTTGACACCATCAGCGCTGATCAACATCACGTTAACCGGTATCGCAGTCTTTGTAGTGCAAGCGATGAACGGCTGGCGCGGAATGAAGACGATTGAATCGATCAACAACGGCCTTAACCTTACAGCAACAGGTAAGGTGATCATGATCGTTTTCGGCTTGATCGGTCTGGTGATCACGGGTCTTCTGCTTGCGAAAATCAACTGGCGCTCGCGCGACTTCAATTTGAAGGCTCAACGCCGAGGTATCAAGTTGGTGAACGTGCCGAAAGGTAAACCGGCCGTGCCGGTGGCTGTAGCGGACCAGGGGTAGGGATTTTCGATTGTCGATTGCCGATTTTCGATTTGATCATCGGCACAGTCAAAAATCGAAAATCGAAAATCGAAAATCAAAAATCGAAAGTTTTCTTATGCCATTAGTAAAAGTTCCAAATCCAAGTTTCATTCAAAAGCTTAAGCGGTTTTTCATGGCTGACTTGCTCAAGGGGCTTAGCCTTACGCTTAAGTACAACATCGGCGCAGCAGCTGACAAAGATGCGGTCGCCGGAAAAGGTATTTACACAGAGCAGTATCCAAAGGTGCGCCCCGACGTGGCGCCGCGGTTCCATGGCGCGCCTCGACTGAACATGGATCCGGAAACTCACGACACTCTGTGCATTGCCTGCAATTTGTGCGCGTTGGCATGTCCCGAGGACTGTATCGATGTGATCGCTATGGACGTCGAAATCATCGTGGCCGGAAAGCCGCGTAAGAAGAAAGTTCTTGACGAGTTTATCTTCGACACATCGCGTTGCATGTTCTGCGCTCTTTGCCAGGAGGCGTGTCCAACTTCCTGTCTCGAGCTAACGCAGGATTTCGAGTTGGCAACCTATTCGCGAGCGGGATTCGTTTGGAACCGCGAGATGCTCGAGCAAGGCCGCGAAACCGTGAAATATACAAGCTAACGATTGTCGATTGCCGATTGTCGATTGATCTTTATCTAGCATAGACTGCGTTCATTTGGAGGCCTCACGCCATGAATGCTGATGATTTGAAAAAACGAACGAAGCGGTTTGCACTACGAATCTTGAAACTCGTTGCGGCCTTGCCCAACACAGTCGAGGGAAGAGTTATCGGAGGGCAGTTAGCGAGGGCCGGCACTTCCGTTGGAGCAAACTACCGCGTTGCCTGTCGTGGGAGATCGCGCGCCGACTTCATTGCGAAGATCGGCGTGGTTGAAGAGGAAGCTGACGAAAGCTCGTACTGGCTTGAATTAGTCATCGACGGGAATCTGCTCAAGCGTTCAAGAGTTGAACCGTTACTGAATGAATCCAACGAGCTCGTAAGAATAATGGCTCAGTCTAAGATGACAGCGCGTTCTAAGGTGAAATCCGGCGGCCGTCGATCAACGACATCGGTAGCCAAGTAATCGAAAATCGGCAATCGAAAATGACATTACACGGCTGGGAAGCAGTCTTCTTCTGGGTGTTTGCGCTGGCAGCCATTCTTTCGGCGCTGCTCACCGTTATGGCGCGGAATGCCGTGCACAGCGCCCTCTTTCTAATCTCGTCGTTAGTCTCTGCTGCAGCCCTTTTCATTCTGTTACGAGCTGAATTTATCGCCGGCGTTCAGATACTCGTGTACGTCGGCGGCGTGATGGTTCTCTTCCTGTTCGTAATCATGTTGGTGAACGTGGGTGCTGAAGAGCGGGGAAGCGCCGAGATTTTTAATGGAACCCGTCAGGTAGCTATCAGTATCGCGTTCTGTTTCCTCCTGGCGCTTGGTCTGCTTTGGGCAATCGGCACCGGAGTCGACTCACTACAAAAGAAAGATCAGGAAAGACTCGGTGTGGCTGAGTCCCAGCGAGAGGCCCAAGAAGCTGCGTTGCCCGTCGGCGGGTCGGGCACATCAAGAATAACTGGTGATGCTGAGCGCGTAGGTGGCAGTCTTTATCGATACGCGTCACTGCCGTTTGAGATAGCGAGCGTTCTCTTACTCGTCGCGATCATCGGTTCAGTCATGCTGGCGCGGACTTTGAAACAGGAAGCTTCGGCCGATGATGTAACTCCGGAAGAACGGTTACTGGACGAAACTGAATCTGCAGCAACAGGATCAACGAGCAATGTTTAATGATCAAATCGCGGCCGTTGTGTTTCCAGCGCTGTCTTTGATTTTCCAGGAGGCAACAGGCGGAACAATTACAGCGTGGCAGAAGATGCAACATCCGGATCTATCGAAGTTCCTGGTGATCGGAGCGTTGCTCTTTGTGATTGGCGTGGCGGGTGTGCTCACGCGGCGAAACATCATCGTCATCTTCATGTCAATTGAGCTGATCCTGAACGCCGCGAATCTGAACTTCATCGCGCTGTCGCGCTATCTGCAGGACACTGGTAATCCGAATGCGGTCGCAGGACAGATCTTCACGATTTTTGTGATTGTCGTTGCTGCCGCCGAAGCTGCGATCGGACTGGGGATTGTGATTGCGCTCTATCGAAACAAAGAGACGATCTGGGTTGATGAGATTGATTTGTTGAAATGGTGAATTTGGTCAGTAGTCAGTAGTCCGTAGTCAGTCTAATCTTTCGTGTAGTTTAGTGTCTTCCTTTTCGTGCAATTTCGTGGTTCCGTTTTTGGCGGCCACACACGGTCCACGAAATGACACGAAAACCAAGACACTAAACTAACGAAAAAATTCAACCCTATGGGAATGGCTACTGACGACGGCCACTGACCACTGACCACTGACGACCTGACTGATTCTATGCATCGTTACATCTGGCTTGTTCCTCTATTGCCGCTACTTGGCGCCGCTATAAACGGACTGCTCGGGCGTAAGCTTCGCTTTTCGGAACAGTTGATTGGCGGCATCGCGGTGGGTTCGGTGGCGCTCGCATTACTGATTAGCGTCGCGGCAGTTTTCTCTTACGCATTCAGCAGCAACTCCATTTATCCGAAAGCTTATGTGACTAGCGAGGACAACGCTTTCAGCTTTACCTGGATTCCTGGTGGCGCCGTACGCGTTACACAGGCACCTCACACAGCCGGTGAAGCAGCGCCAGCTACCGCTGCCTCTGAAAAACCCGGTTCGCTCCTCAACGTGGAATGGAGCTACCAACTCGACTCTCTCTCGTCAATTTTCATGCTCATCGTTACAGGCGTAGGACTCTGCATTTTTGTCTTCGCCACAGGATACATGCACGGCGATACAGGGTTCTACCGATT
>JBKPAC010000089.1:0-14239 GCA_046726175.1 Acidobacteriota bacterium | reverse complement strand
TCTCCACAGCTCATGAATCGTAACTAGTCTATCAGACCACACCAAAAAAAATTCATAATTCACAGTCAGGAAGGGCTGTTCACCCCCGCTCAACTCTCCCAACTCTTCACTCACAACACAACCACCCAATCTTAATAATTCACAGTCAGGAAGGGCGGTTCACCCCCGCTCAACTCTCCTAACTCTTCACTCACAACACAACTACACAACTTTAATAATTCACAGTCAGGAAGGGCGGTTCACCCCCGCTCAACTCTGCCACTCTTCACTCACAACACAACCACACAGCTTTCCTAATTCACAGTCAGGAAGGGCGGTTCACCCCCGCTCAACTCTCCCAACTCTTCAGTACACATGAAACAAGACAATCGAGCCCAACATCTTCTGGTCCTTTTACCAAGATTTCTCTTGACCTGACCTTCCGCTTTAAGGTGCAATGCCGGCAGTCTCATTTCAAGTAGACCTCACACCTCATGACAAAGAAGTGGTCAAATCGAAATCTTCCAGGTGCACTTCATTACCTCACCGGCAATGTCATCAATCGAGTACCGGCTTTTCACAATTCGAAATGTTGCAAAGCATTTCTTGAGGTGTTCCGTTCCCTGTTGACTGAATGGCCTTGCAAAGTGATCTCCTATGTTCTAATGCCGGAGCACACTCACTTCATAGTCAATCCTCAGGATGGCGACATCAAAGGGTTTGCAGGTGCATTGAAGAGCCTGTCTGCAAAGAAGATTGTAGAAGTCAGTAATGATCCAAGATTCATGAGAAACAAACCGGATGTAGATGGTTCCATTCGTCAAGTGTGGCAGGAGAGTTTCAAGGCTATGCCACTTTGGAGTGAGTGGATGATCAGGCAAAAGATAGACTACATCCATGCTAATCCCGTTACTGCTCGCCTTGTCAGGTCTGCTCAAGACTATCCGTGGTCGAGTTTTAGAGCATTCTATGAAGGCATAGAAGAGCCTTTAGCTGTGGACCATAACTGGTGGTGGGAAGATGATGTTAAGAAACTAAAGGAAGCGATGTTGAAGATGGGGTGGCTGAGCTATTACAAGAGAATAGATAAGTAAGTGAGTGTGCACTAATGCAGTTGAAGCTGGGAGAGTTGAGTGGGGGTGAACCGCCCTTCCTGACTGTGAATTATTAAAGTTGTGTGGTTGTCTTGTGAGTCGGTGGAATTATGTTAGCGCGCACTGCTTTGCTGGCTGCCGCGGGAGGGTGCAGTTCGGGGGGTGTCACTTACACGGAGCCAGTCGCCGCGACCGTCGTTTGTTCTCAACATCCTCATGATCTCGCTCAGCGTGAACGGCCGAGCGCCGCGACGACCAAACACCGAAACCTGATTACCGCTTTCATCTACAGCCCGGTCGCGATCCAATGCTTTAGAAACTCCCAACGCATCACCCTTTGTCTTGAAGGTTGCAATCAACACCGGCTGAGGCCTCGGACTAAACCCAGCATACTCGGGCATCGTCTCGGGCGAAGTCAGTTGCAGTATCCGCAAACCGTTGTGTCCATCAGCAACATACGCGAACAGACTCGCATTCGTCATCGCAATCTTCACTTGGCGTACGTCGTTTAGCTGCCCGCCTGCATTGAAAGTCTGGTCCAGTCGTGGCCTTTCCGGCTGCTCGACATTGATGATGGCAATTCCCTCTTTGCCGTTTGCGACGTAAGCGTACGTGCGAGCCACGTACACATCGCGAGCATCAGCGAGCGCCACTGCAGCGCCGTCGACAAGTTTTGCGTCTTCTGGCTCAGTCACGTCCAAAACTTTCAACCCATCATCGTCGACAACAAACGCGTAGCGGAACTGAATCGCAATCGATCTCGGATTCTTCATCGAGATCTCCTTGACGATGCTCGGATTCAGAGGATCGTTGATATTCACCACAACAAGCCCGCGTGACGTGTTGATGTAGGCGTAAATACCGGCGATAGTAATGTTGTTAGCATCATTCAAAGCACCACCAGGATTGAACGCGCCATTTGGATACTTCGAGCGGTCAAGCGCACGCTTCAAATAATTATTCAGCGGATCTCCATCCAACAGTGTGGCCGCATTTACAACGATCAATCCTTCATACTTGTCCACGACATAAAGATAGCCGTAAAGCGGATGGATTGGCTGCTCCTCGTTCAGCAGTTGCTTGCGATCTTCGCCCGTGAGTTGGCTTGCAGTGACAGGATCGATCATCGTCCCGTCAGTCTTCATTCGCCACCGAGCAGGATCAACTGCAAGGGTGCTCGGTGCAGCGACAGCTGTTGCATATTTCGTGTTTACCCAGAACTTCTGTCCAAACCTCGAGACCGGCGCCGTCACAATCCTCTCTGAGAAACCCTTCTGATCGATTTGCGCGACATCATAGACTCTCAACCCACCCTCGCCCGCCGCGACATAAGCATACTCGCCCCGCAACTGGACCTGGAGCACACGCGGATTACCCACATGTTCGAACACCGTCCTTAATTCTCGTCCGCGGCGCAAAAAGTCATCGAAGTAGTCGGGGTATGCAATCTTGTGCAGCGTGCTACCAAAGACAGCTTGCGGATCCTCGCGTTCTGTTGCGAGGACTACTTCAAGAGCGTCATCAGCTGCAACGTAAACATATCGACCCATGAAGTTGACGAAATTCGTTCCTTGTAACAGCACTTGGGCCAGCCAGGCGTTGTTGTCATTCTTTTCAGAGACGTGACAGTCAGAACATGATTTCGTTTCTTTGCCGCGCACGGTATGAGGGACGTGTGTATTGAAAGCCTGACCGGCAAAGCCTTCTGCCGAAACAGTCTGCTGTTGTGAATAGATCCATTCGCGGTTCTGATTCTGAGAACTAACCAGGACCGCAGACGATGACCTGACGGGCGCAATCCGATTCCCCGTCACCGTCCCATCACGGCCGAGCATGAAAATGTCGTCACGCAGAACTTGATAGTTGTATTGGGTGAAGTTTCGCGAGTCGCCACCTTCGTTATGTCGATTCGGCAGCTTGCGATTCGCCTGCATTGAGAGATGACAACCGAAGCAACTTGTCACCCATGACGAGTGGCACGCGTAACAGGTCATGTTGTTGTCACGATGGGCGAGCTGGTTGTCGTTCTGCGGCACTCCTCCCCACGTGGCGTTGTCCTTTTGAATAGTCTTTGAATAGCGAGACTTTTCGTTGTAGTCACGTGTGCCAGGCGTAATCGTGTCGGACGTTTGCACCACTCGCCACCAACGGCCGGGTACAACGAACGAGTTCTGCACGATATCACCTGTCTTCAGCTGAATATCATTGCCCTTCTCATCCTTTCTCGTGCGATCTCGAGTGACGCGTTGAAACAACGGAATGCGTGCGCCTGTTTCGTCACGAGTGCGGGGTCGAGTGAGATCCTGTCCAGCGAGAGGTTGGTTTTGTGACTTGCGTCGCTCAGCAGCAGCACCGGTTGCAATTGCGGCCCCAGGTCCCGACGTGAATAGTTTTGCTTTCTCTCGAATGGTCCCGTGACAGTCCTCGCACGCGATCTCGATCGCGGCTCGTGGCTCGTTGTAAAGATTCCCATCGCCGTGCGCGTCCTGCCGAAAATGACAATCGATGCAGTGCATCCCCTTCTCCAAGTGGATGTCGGCGAGATGGACAGCTTTGCGGAATTTGTCTTTATCGTTTGCAGAGACGATGTTGCCTTCACTATCCAGCAAATTACCTCGCCGGTCGCGCTTAAAGACTTTTCTAAACATCCAACCGTGGCTGTGAAAATCTCCGAACTGCACGTTTTGAAGTTGGCTGTTGAACTCAGGAGTACCGGTTTGACTGAGGAAACCGAGTTCCGACCAGAGCCCTCGGAGACTCGAAGCTTCGGGATTGCGATCCAGCTTCTCTCGCTCTTCATCCTGAGAAGGATTGTGCTGCTTCGATGGGTACATCTTGCTGCCATCGCTCTCGTTGTCCCACCAGGTCATGCCAAGGTAGGTTGCAACCATGTTCGTTCCAGGATGCATGTGGCAGACCATGCACTGGGAAGTTGGAATCTGGCTCGTGAACTGATGCTTGATTGGGTGCCCGGATTCGTTTTTTCGAATGTTCGGATCGGCAGTCTCAGATTGGCCCAGGTTTCCTGACTTGCTGTAGAACTCCGAGTGTAGCGGTTCACGATCATTCGCATAGAGCACGTGGCATGCTGTGCAACCCGAGGAGCGATAGTCTCCGGGATGATCGTTGGTACCGAGGAAATTGAGCGTCGGATCTAAGAGACGGGTTTTCTGAAGTCCGAGGAAAACAGGATCCGTCCGCTGGTTGCTCCCGAATCCGCGCGGACTGAGTCCTTTGTCCGGCTTGCCTGGCTCTTCTTCACGATCGGGCAGACCAACTTCCAGACGCCGCTTACCGCCACGCTCAAAGACACGAAGCACATTTCCCGGTTGAGCTATTTCCCATCTGGGAATCGGATCCAGGTATTGAAGATAACCTTTTGTCCGGCTCTCCTCCGCTGATGGTTTTGGATCTTGAATGAGCGTTTGTGGTGCGCCGGTCGTGCTGTAGCTTTCACCGAAACGCGAATCCTTGAGTGGCAAGCTACCGTTGTTGTAGAGAGCTGCGCCCCAAAGCATTGCGCCGTGGGTCATCATGCTGCGAGCGACGTTCTTCGATTCCACATCGTGGCAGGCGGAACCCGCGCAGGTTTTTGACACGACGCGCAAATCACCCGGATTAACGAAGCGCGCAAACTCCCAACTCTCGCGAGCAAGTAATGTGTAGGTTCTTTCGGGGTTAGCGCCGGTGTATTTGCCGTCGCGTTTCCATTCATCAGGAAACCGCGGACGCACGTGAGCTAGTTGCTTAACGCGTTCGATCTCCTTTGGATCGTCACTGGTCTTTCTTGGAGCAGGATTACCTCCGTGACAGGCGGTGCACGTTAGCCCAACTGCATCTTTGCCATCTTTTAACTGTTCGAGCGTCTCCGTCGTCCCATATTTATGCATGGGTTCGATCGGACCATGACAAGAAATGCAGCCTTCGAGCGGCGCAGTAACTGTTTGTCGGACGATCGATTTCTTGAAAGCACTGATGCGCGTGGTTTGTAGAAGTTGGCCTTGCGACGTTTCGCTGCCTGCAAACGAGCGCGTCGTTGCTGTCAACGCACACACAAAGAGAAGCACTGCTATGCCGCAATACAGCGTGCGGGTCTTTTCTCTAGTTTGGTGTTCAGTCATTTGCTGTTGTTATCTGATGCGAAGGCCAGAGGATCCACGAATCTACACGAAACCAAGCGACACGAAATTACACTAAATCTTCTCGTCCGGACTTCGTGTATTTTCGTGTCGCTTCGTTTCGTGTCATTTCGTGGATCGCCGTCAAGTTACCGCATCAGGCCTCATCTCAGAAAATCAATTTCAGCTGCGCGAATAAGTTGTACAAAGGCTTGCGTGGGCTGATCACGTCAGGTTCACAGAAGTCTCCGACGTTCGGCGGACAATTACGCGAGCGATCCGTAAAAATGTCGCGGAAGCCCCGACCCGTCTGCAGGGTAGAAGCGCCGAAGGTCACAGTCACGTTATTGATCAGGAACGGACGATAAGCTACGCCCACACTGTAATCGAAGCCTATATCATGACGAATACGGTTTTGAAGCAGCACGTACTCTAACGGTTCCGTGCGGTGAAAACGCAAATAATTAACATTGAATACCGCCTTCACGCGTTGCGTTACTTCCACGTCAACTCCTGCGTTGTAGATGAAGATTCCGGGATTGACGAAATTTGCCTGTCCTTCGATCTTGCTGCTTCTCAAACTCGGCAACAGACTGTTCGGTTGGACCAGACCCACTCCCGTTTGTGTGAGCCGGATTCCATTTCGATTCCAGAATGAAAACTGCCCACCTGCAAAGTTAGGATCATCGAGGATCGCATCGAACCCGTTTGCCTGATCATCCGTTGGGTCTTTATCTCCTTGAGCCCAAAAGAACGAGCCTTTGAAACGGAGGTAGTCCCGGTCTATTGATGCTTCAACAGCAGCCATTTGCGAATTAACCCTGACCTTACGCCCGGCAATCGGGTTTCTTTCATCTTTACCAAAAACGAAGTAGTACGAATTCGTCAGATTCAAACGGCCCAGGTGACCGTCACCATTTATTCCAGCGTAGCCAACCTTGATAGCGTGCGGTCGAACATCACCAATCAACGCGGGCCGCACAAGAAATCCGTTCCGGTCAAACTTCACACTTCGCCGGTCATCGTTGTAGAGCAAGCTGCCCTGAATCGTGTAGCCCTTTTGAATAAAGTCCTGGCGAAAGATGTTGGCGAGGTAGACGTTTTGATGGCGGGTGTCGAGGCGATTCAGTCCACTGTTGGTATCTTTCTCGAGCATTGAGAAGTAAGCGGCATTGAACTGGTAACGATTGTTATCAAACGCGCCGAACAATCGTGCTCCGAGATTATTGTCCGAAAAAACGAAGCCTCGAAAATCTGAGACGAATGGTTGGATGCCTGCTCGCACGGACACAAAATCATAATTCTCGTTCACGTCAAAGAGTTTCAGCTCACCAAACGCTTCTTCGAGCGATACGTGCGAATCGGTTCGATTCGTACCTCTGCGAACATCGATGTTTACAACACCGTTCTCACGAGCGTTAAGGTAATTCGGGATACTGAAAGTGGGTGAAATCTTTATGGCCCAGTCACGAGGCTTGAAGGTCGTGTCGCCGTGAAAGAGCTCAAATGTGAGCTGAAGAGTTTCGCTCGTAGAGAACTGTTCGGGCTGCCCAAAGAATTCGGCGCTGCCAGGCTCGTCCGTGCTGACATCCGAAGGTGTTGGCGCTCTTCGTTGTTCGACAGTCGTCGCGCTGACGGCTGACAGAACCATGAACAGTTCATTTCCTTTAATCGGATAGTCGCCTTTCAGGACGCTCTGGTTGTACGGATCCCACCAACGTCCTTTCGTGAACGGAATATCGCGGCCACGCGCCCCGCGATCACCGTAGCGATCGTATTCGGGGAAGCCGATGCGCCAGCGATCACGAGCCTCGCGACGATCGCGACTGGTCTGCGAAGCCGATGAGACACTCTTCTTTCCGCCGAAGCCGGTCGGCTTGTCTTCCTCACGCTCGATCTGCACATCAGGCTTCGCCTCTTCCAGCGTGATATCAACCGTCAGCTCCTTACCGCCGTCTATGATGAGATTCTCCAGCGTGTCGCCGCGGACGAGCACGAAGTCGCCATAATTTTTTGCAGGATCGAACTTGGCGACATGAGGCTGCGCCAGCGAAAGACGATAAGCGCCTTGTGAGAGTTTTATAGAGAAACGACCGTCAGAGGATGTTCGCGCCCGATGGACTCGGCTCGAGACCTGGTTCGTAGCTACAACAACGACGCCTGGTACAGGAGCGCCGGCCTGATTGCGCACGACGCCGTTCATGCGTCCATCGCCCTGCGCCAGGACTTCAGTTGAAAGCAGTAAGAGAAAGATCAAAAGAGACGAGTTTCTCGCAACTAATAACCTCGGTCCTTTGACCCAAGCTAAGCGGGAACGCTTCATCAGGTATAAGAGGATGGCTCCTAGAGTCTGTAAAGCCCGTTCGCAATGCCCGTTTCGTACGCGTACCAGATACCGAAAACAATGCTGAGAGCACCTGCAAGCAACTGCAAGCTGTAGTGAATACCCGCCAGTTTTCTCGAGCTAACGACAAAAGGTAACCCAACGAGTCCGGACATGAGCAGCATCCCGGCGATGGATCCGATCCCGAACACAGCAAGGTAAATCAATCCGAGCAAAGACGATTTGATCTGAGTTAGGACCAGCAGTGTCAAAGCAGCCGACCCGGCGAGTCCGTGAATCGCGCCGACGATTACCGGTTTGATGCCCACTCCTCTGATTACATGCGAATGTTGTGCGGGCACTCCAGCATGCTGATTGGCGGGCTCGTGAAAGTGAATGTGCGAGTGTACACGATCTCCGTGTGTATGCTTGTGAACGTGGAAGCTGATTCGGCGCTGCAGTCCGCGTTTCACAGCGATGGCGCCAAGGACGATAATCATGATCGCAACGCCAAACTCGAGCCAGCTTGCGACGATGTCAGGAATCGTCATCCTCAGTGCCAGCATGGCGGCACCGGCAAGTAGCAGCGTCAACGTATGCCCGGCTCCCCACAGGACGCCTACAGTAGCCGCGTGAGTGAGTTTCTGATGCTCACTGACTATGGTTGACACTGCGACGATATGGTCGGCTTCGGTTGCGTGTTTCAAGCCATAGATCAAGCCAAGACAAAGAACTCCAAATGCACCGGCCGATGCTAAAGATTCGGTGCTGTTTGAAAATATGGACCACAGACCGGGTAACGTCACTCCAGCCTGACTCAACGCGCCATAACAAATGGCAAGCCCCGCACAAGTGATTACAAGTGCACTCGCAGCGGGCAGGGCGCGCTCGACCAAACCGGAAGAAGTACCAAACCAATTCCCGCGCTTAAAGAGACGACGCAGATAAATAAACGCCAATCCCACGGCTGACAAAGCTGCAGCGAGACCAGCACTAAATGCCAGGACGAGCAGCATGCCGTAGCCGACACGGTGGAGAGATATCGCTGCAAGCAGAACGACAAGCGCCGATGGACATGGAAGGATGCCGCCTGAAATTCCGATGCCTAACAGTCCTTTCCACGTTATGGGTGAATCGGACGGAGGCAAGTGAGAATGCTTCACGCCGCCATGCGAGTGTTCATGCGAGTGAACTTGAGACGGCTTTAGAACAGCGAGAACACGACGGACCAGCAGGTTCAGTCCAATCACAACCACCATCGCACCAGAGATTACGCTCAGAACCGGATAAATTCTGTCCGGCACAAAATATTCCGAAGCCAGCAAGGTGAGGAATCCAAGTGCGAATACCCCAACCGTGTGTGTGAGCGTCACCGTCAGCCCGAGGAACGCAGCATGACGTGCGGTTCCGCGGCCGCCGATCAGATATGCTCCGACGATCGTTTTGCCGTGTCCGGGTGACATTGCATGTAAGGCGCCAAGTAGAACGGCAAGCAGACACCCGACCAGAGCGGTAGACGTTGTCAATTCCGGTACTGATATCAGTCCTGCAAAAGTGTCGCTCGGAGCTACTGCCACCAATTTTCCATCGCGGTCCACTAACCGGCGGGCGCCCGTGGGAATCGCCCCGCTCGTGAAAAAGAACTCCGCCTGGCGTTCGTTGAGTGGGGAAGCTAACAGATCGGCCGGGTAGCCTTTCAGCTCATTACTTAATGCTGAACCGTATGCCGAGCTGTTGAACACAGACGTTCCAGCAGCTTGCGTCACTACGATCTCGCGCCAACCGATTCGGTCTTCATAATTCTGATCTTCAAACCGAACTGTATGGACCATCGAATCGGCTAACCTGGCGGAGACACCGACGAAATCACATTCGATTCGAAGGGTCGGCAAACCACCGGCGCCTGGAGGAACTTCGACATTGCTGGAAACGAGCTTGAGACCCACCCGTTCTCCATCAACACTAAGCATCAGCGCATCGAGATATCGAGTGGAGACCTTGGCGCCGTATTCTTCCAATTGTTCTTTAGTGGGGAGAGCCTCACCGGTGGCGAATGTCTGCAGCTCCTGGAAAGCAGGAATCTCAGCCATGTCTACGATGTAACTGATTCTGATTTGAGAATGGCTGACTTCAATTCGCGAGAAATGATTGATCGTAAAGTTTCCCAGAGGATGTGAGACGGCGGATCCGGCAGACAATGCGACGAGCAGCAGTCCAACGACCACAACGAGTAGCCTGTGAAAACTCTTCCGCACCTTCGCCATTGGTTTCATTGTTCGAGCGCTTTCCTGGCAAGTTGTGCCTGAAGAGGATCGAATTGCGGGTTGAGCGCAAGCGCTTGCTTCAAAAACTCGCGCGATCCATTCAAGTCTCCGGCAGCGCGCGCAATCATGCCTGCGTGATACAGCAGCCGAGCTTCTTTCGTTCCAAATTTCAACGCGTCTTTGATTGCTGATTGAGCTACGGCAACCTTCCCGGCCTTGAGAGCTGTCCAGGCTACCGCATCAGCGCCAAACACATCATGGCGGACTGCGTTCTCCTTTACGGCATACGCGTAGGCCTCGTCGGCTTTCATGTCATGGTCGGCAAGGAAGATCGCCAACTGTCGATTGTAGAGAGCGCCATTAAGCTCATTGAGCCGCGCGATTTTTTCAACGAGGTGGTACTGCGATGAAGCTTCCCGCGTTCGTCCCACCAACTTGTAAAGATCGCCGAGAGCGGCGACGAACTGCGGATCAGGAATGATTCGCACGGCCAGCTCGTACTGCTCAATTGCTCCCTTAAGATCCCCAGTTGCTGCGCGGACCCGTCCAAGCGAAGCCAAAGCCCGAAAGTACCGCGGCATGTTCAACGATTCGGTATATCGCTGCCCGGCAGTGTTGTAGTCACCAGCATTGAAGGCCAGCTCTCCTAACTGCCATTGGCACCAGGCAATTGACTCAGCCGAACCCCCAAACTTGGATTGTGCGTGGCTAAGAGCAAGCTCGTATCGCTTTTGAGCTGTTTTCTGATCTCCACGAAGCAAAGCTAGCCGCGCCAGGCGACTCTCCGTAGCCATGCTTCCGCGATCGAGCTCTTCCATTCGTGTGTATGCTTCGATTGCGTGATCGTATTCGCCCAGTTCAAGCAAAGCATCACCGAGTACCTCGTAGCCGTAACTTTTCTGCGGTTTGAAGGAAATCAACTTCAGTCCATTGTCACGTGCTGAAATGAAGTCATGTATTTGAAGCTGAGCCTGAGCCAGACACACCAGACCTTCAATGTTCTCTTCTGCCGGAACGACTCGCAGCGATTCGCGAGCGCATTTGAGTGCGAGCTCGAGATATCTTGGATCTGCATTTTCTCTGTGCAGCTGCAGGTAGTAGGAACTCAGTTTGTTCAGCGCAACTAGATCGTCGGGATCGTTCTTCACTCGATCCTCGAGGAACCGTACGGCCACCATCGATGTCGTGCCAGGGCTTACATCGGCAGCAGGCGGTTCAACTGAAGCTTTATATCGAGTCGTTGGACCAGTCGCGCGTCTATAGCAGCCAGAAAGAACGAGCGTAGCGAGAGCCAGGCAAAATACACGAGTAGCTAAGAACCATTTGACATTTCTCGTTGGACATTTCTCATTTCTCATTTGGTTCTCCACAAGACCGGCCACAAGAATGTCAGGATCAAAAAAGCAAAATGACAAATGAAAAATGTCAAACGAGAAATGTCAAATGGTCTGCAACAAATGCTGAACACCATTCCCGATCTATCAACCATAGCAGTTCAATTCCGCGTTGAAGGTTCAGTTCCTTGTATTGTCGTCGATCGTTCCTGGAACTCGAGGCTGGTTTGCGGGAGCCAGGAACGGGAACGCAGGCCGAAATGGCGCATCGTTGCCATTTGCGTTGTCAGGTAGCGGCACACGGTTGTTGATTAAGAAGTTGAGGATATCGACCACGTCGTCAGTCAAGCGACGGCCGTTTGGAAAACGAGCTTCGGTGTTCGTGCCAGTGTTTGGAATCGTCAGATCCACACGCAGGAAGTCTCCGCGTTTGACGATGAGGTCTTCAAAGATAGCGATGCTCGTCGCATCCGTTCGATAGAAGTTTTGCAAGGTGTCGAGAATCCCTGGCCAGAAACGGCGATTAACATCATCGATAGTAGAACCTGCGTTGTGGGGGTTCTTCATGTTGAATGGGATCAGCACAACATTGACTGCCGGGTTTCCCATACGGTCTATCGTGGTCCAACGACCCGCTCCGGTTACTTCTCCCGTGCGAGCGTTGTAAAACGCCGGAGTCCGTCGCTGAGTTTGAATAATGACACCGAACTCGTTGCTTGGACCGCGGATCAGCGAAATCGGCAGGCTCAACGCGATAGCCATGGTGTTGTAGCCCGCAAAGGTATCGCGGCCACGATTGAAAACGGTGGGATCAGGGGTGCCGGCCCTTATCGACGCATTGAATCGTCCAAATGCAGGGATATCGAAAAAGAACGGATCATCGGTTAACCCCGCAAAGAACATCACACCAGATTGCGAATCAGTTGTGATAATTGGAGTGGGAGCTGTGTCTGCGGTATTACTTGAGTTGGTCGACGGTGCGGTGAATGTGCGACCGTTCGGGAGGTTGATGGTTGCTGTCTGAGCCTGCGGCACGCCATTGACTGCCAAGCGTTGGGAAAAACGCACATCGATATCGCCGTCAGGTCTTCCATCGCCTGTAGTCTCGATTTCAAAGCGATAGCGCAGCGCGGGATCGAAGATACCGAAATTCGAGTTTTCGCCCGGGACGATGAAACCATGGACTGTCATGATCAGGATCAGACGCGAATTGTCATTCGGATCACGAAAGCAATAGACGTCGTTGAGATCCGCGCCAAGATCATGAGCGGTAAATGGAGCATCGCCATGGTCCGCCGCCTCCAGACGAGTATCAGGCGCCAGCATCATGCCGAGCGAAAGCATGAAGATGACTGAGACAAACAAGACGGGCTTCACTAATAATCTGCCGCGCATCTTTCACCTCCGAATAATCCGGATCATGACCCGTTAAGTTGATTATGGGATAGCGCACTGTGAATTGTTGGCTGTCACCGCTGAGCTGAACCGTTCCTGATACTCCTGCGAAGTAATGAACGCGCATACCATGCCGAGGAAGTTGTTTGGCTGGCGATTGTTAAGTACGTCCAGCCAGAATGCGAACCCGGCTGGTTCAGGGTCCCGCGCCAGATAGCCGAAGTACTGCATCAACACAAAAGCCGAGTTGAATTCATTGTTCTTGAATTGCTGGAACTCGATGACTTCCATAAGCACCTGCGCACGAGTCTTGCCGTTTCGCATGTCCTGGGCGAGACGCTGTCGCTCTGCAGTGAAAGGAACCAGGCCTGCGGTATCAAACAGTAGGTTAACGAATTGTTCTGGAGTCTGAGTCAACGGATACCGCGCCAGGAACGCATCGCGCATTACGAAATCGTTGGCGAGCGCAATCTTGTCAGCGTCGAGCGTAGGTCCGGCCACCACTCGACTACGATCGCTGATGAACGACTGACGCGTAGGGAGTACGCCGAACGAAGCCTTGTGAAGCCGGTATACGTAAAAGCCCGTCACCTGAAACTCGCTCTCAATGAAGAATGCCGCCGAGACCGCATTTCTTCGTCTGATCAGACACGAGAAGTCGTTACCGCATCCGGTGATCTGGCTGGTCCAATAATCGAGTCCTCCCGCATCCGGAGCTCTGTTCAGGAAATCGAGGTAGTGTTGGTTAACAAAGAATCGTGCGTCATCAATTGGGTTGACCCGCGGCCGAGCGGAATCGTTGTCGAGGATTGTCAGAGTAGCTGTCGTCGACGGGCCCAGGAACGCCCCAGTTGGATTACTCAACGTGACGGTCAGCGTCTCGTCGTTTTCAAGGTATGCATCGTCGGTAATCAAAATCGTGATCGTCTTGCTTGCTTCGCCGGCAGCAAAACTCAGCGTCCCGAAGTTATAGGTGTAGTCAGCACGGTTGGTCGCGGTGCCGTTTACCGTTGCGAAGTCTACAGTCGCAGTACCTGCGGTCAGACTCCGCACGACAGTGACGGTTGCCGTCAACTGAGCTTCTCCGGCGGTGTAATCGAGGGTCGAAAACTGGATCAATGCTGCGCCTGACGGAGGTGGAGGCGGAATGACTCCGTTGGGTTGCAGAGCCGGTTCCAGTTCGGCAGCGGCGTTGTTCGTCAATCGTTGCAGTCCGCTACCGTCGGGATTCATTAGATAGATTTCCAGATTTCCGTCGCGTGCAGTAGAGAAACACAATTTGGATCCGTCTGACGATTGCGAAGGATCCACATCGAGCTCCGGGTTGTTTGTGATACGAAGCTGATTGCTGCCACTTGCTGACATCACATAGATCTCTTCGTTGTCGTCCCGGTTCGATTGAAATGAAATTCGTTGAGGGCCAAACTTCGGCGCGATATCGGCTCCGTCGGAGGTTGTCAGACGTACGGCTCCCTGAGCTCCGAAACCGATGGCCCAGATGTCAAACTGGCTGTCTTCGCGATTGCTGGAAAAAGCAATCATGGTGCCGTCGGGCGAAAAGGTCGGCGAAGTATCGTCAGCAGGGTTTTGGGTGAGATTGCTCTGATTGCTCCCGTCAGCATTCATCAGATAGATCTCGTCATTTCCATCTCGGTTGCTGACGAATGCGATCTGCGTACCCGTAGTATTCCAGACTGGAGTTATTTCACCGGCAGTTGTGTTTGTGAGTCGG